>CAVABL010000084.1:0-551 GCA_963586735.1 Firmicutes bacterium TM09-10 | reverse complement strand
GTCTTAAAGGCTTGTTCTGATAAAAAAATCCGCTTCGTAAAAAATGACACATTGAATGCCGAAAGAACGCTAAAAACGCTTGAAGTATTCTAAAAAACACAAAAATATAGAAATATATCAATAAAAATCTTATCACAAATGGAGGATTAACTAATATGGTTAAACTTAGACTCACCAGAATGGGCGCAACAAAAGCTCCTTTCTATCGTATCGTTGCAATGGATTCACGCAAAGCAAGAGACGGCAAATATATCGACCAAATCGGTTTCTATAACCCCGTTTCAGAACCAAAGCAAATCGTTATCGACGCCGACAAAGCAAAAGAATGGCTCGCAAAAGGCGCACAACCCACCGATACGGTTATGGGATTGCTCATTTCTCAAGGTATCGTCGAGAAAAAGTAATTGGTGACGACAATGATTGAATTGGTCGAATATCTTGTGTCGTCTCTCGTTCCCGACGGCGACTATACCGTTGAACAAAGAGATGGCGGCAACTCAAACGACATCGTTATCACGATTGCAAAAAAGGACATCGGAAAAGTCATCGGC
>CAVABL010000083.1:0-5866 GCA_963586735.1 Firmicutes bacterium TM09-10 | reverse complement strand
GGTACGGGTATTGTTAAAATTGAAATAGTATTTGGTTCAAGTGATGGTACAAATAGTATTACTGCAAATGTTGGAGCATATGATAGTAACACTAAGACTTGGACTGGGGATGCGGCAAAATCTGTTATTTTGACGATAGATGGCACAACAGGTCACCGCAGAATTGCAAAGATTCTTGTTTATACAATGGCATAAACAAAAGAGAAATCAATCGCTCAAATAAATTATTACAAAAGCCTCGCAATTTTGCGAGGCTTTTGCTTGCGGCGCGTCAGTCGGGCGTTGTCCGTCCGAACAATGCAAAGCATGCCCACAAAATATGCAATTTGCAGGGCATTCAATTCTCGCTGTCGCAAAAAGAAAAAGCACGGACAACCGTGCTTAATTTTTGGTGCGGTCACCGAGACTTGAACTCGGACGGTGTAACCATACGCCCCTCAAACGTACGCGTCTGCCTATTCCGCCATGACCGCTTAACATTGCCTATTATATGATTAAACGGTGGCAATGTCAAGGAGTTTTGCATCTAAATTTTGCCAAAAGACAACATTTTTTTGCAAGTCATATATTGGCAATATGGGCGAGAGTTATTTTTCAAGTCAAAGCGTATCTCAAACAACAGAAGCGTTGTTTGACGATATTCCGTCCGACACGTTCAAGCAAAACGTTTTTGCAAGCGTTGTTGCCGAGGCAGTGTGCAATGGCAAGGACAGAAGTGAAGTCGCAAACGCCATACAATTTTTGCAGACGTTGTGTTGCCTTCTGAAAAACTATATTTCCTGATTGATTTTTTTTGTTTTTTCGCCCTTGAATAGTGAAGTTGATTGTGGTATATTTATCCTATGGTTTTGCAGGCGCGTGGCAACGATATCGAGGTCGCTTGCAAGTTTGCTATGATGACTGACAGTTTTGGTTTCAAACACAAAAGCGGAATTCTTTTGGCGGTGAGTTCGCTGCCGAGTGAGTGGGGCATTGGCACGTTTGGCGCGCCGTGCAGACGTTTCGTTGACTTTTTGAGCGCAACGCGCACGAAATGTTGGCAGATTTTGCCGCTCAATCCCACTGCCTACGGCGACAGCCCCTATCAATCGCCTGCGTCGTTTGCGGGCAATCATTATTTTATCGATCCCGAAACTCTTTTTCAAAAGGGGTTGCTTGACAAGCAAGATCTTGCTTGCGCACGCCGTATGTCGTCAAAAACCGATTACGGTTGGCTGTTTGAAAACAAAACCAATCTTCTTCTCAAAGCGTTTGCGCGCTTTGAGCAAAATGACGATTTCCTGTCTTTTTGTGGCAAAAACGCCGCTTGGCTCGACGATTACGCTTATTTTATGTCCCTCAAAACCAAGTTCGGTTACAGAGCATGGAACGAGTGGACGGACGATTTCCGCATTTACGACAAGGCTCAGGCGCACAGGGCGGAATTCGAGAGCGAAATTGCGTTTTGGAAGTTCGTGCAATTCGAGTTCTTTGAGGAGTGGAACGACGTTTTGCGCTATGCACACTCAAAAAACATAACGATAATCGGCGATATGCCCATTTACGTTGCCTACGATTCCGTGGACGTGTGGAGCAATCCGTCCATGTTTCTGCTCGACGACGATCTCAATCCCACCGTCGTTGCCGGCTGCCCACCCGACGCTTATGCCGAGGACGGTCAACTTTGGGGCAATCCCATTTACGACTACGACAAGATGCGCAAGGACGGTTTCGAGTGGTGGATTGACAGAATCGAGCAAAGTTTCAAGATGTACGATATTCTGCGCATTGACCATTTCCGTGGATTTGCAGGCTATTTCGTCATCGAAAACGGCGAAAAAACCGCAAAAAACGGATGGTGGAAAGTCGGCGTCGGCAAGGAACTTTTCGACGTCGTCAACCGCCGTATTCCCGGTGCGAAGATTGTCGCCGAGGATTTGGGACACATCACCGACGACGTGCGCGATTTGCTTGCCTATTGCGGTTATCCCGGCATGAAAGTCCTTCAATTTGCTTTCTTTGACGACGACAACGAGTATCTGCCTCGCACTTACAAAAACGACAATTGCATTGTCTACACCGGCTCGCACGACGCCGAATGCACGACTTCTTGGTGCAAAAATCTTCACGGTGATGCGCTTGCTCGTTTCAAAAAGGAATGCTTGCGCCTCTGTGGCGGCGCAAATCGCACATACGCGATGATTAACCTTGCATTCAAGTCAATAGCCAATCTTGCCGTAATTCCTCTTCAAGACTGGCTCATGCTCTCAAACGAGCAGGGAAGGATGAACACCCCATCCGTAGCGCAGGGCAATTGGGTGTGGCGTGCGCCGAAAAACTACGACAATCCCGAACTTGTCGCACGAATAAAAAAGACCAACGAGCAATTCAAGAGAGAAAATTGATAGCACTTTGTTTTTTTGCTTGCCATTGCAAGGCGCAAACACAGTTGCTATGTGGCAGTCGAGACGAAGCCGCATTTCGCAACACCTGATTCCTACGGTTACTTTGTCAATTTGAATGACATGTATTACGAAATAAATGATATGTGTGTGAAACAATTGATGTGTGATACGGAATTATTGACGTGTGATATGAAGCAATTGAATCATTACAATCAAGCAAAAATAAAAGCACTCGACGAGTGCTTTTATTTTTGCGTTTATGCGTTTCGATTTTTACATTTTTGCGATATATGCCGCAAGTTCGTTGAAGATGACGTCAAGTCCGTGTGCGCCTGCGTCTGGATAACCGATTGAACGCTCGCCGACTGTGCCCGCTCTTCCGAGTGTCGCAACGTGAGTCTTTGTTGCTTCTGCGCCTTCGTGAGCTGTCTTTGCGCCGAGATCGAGACCTTCTTGCAATTTCTTCCCGTCTTCAGCCGCTTTGGTGAGAGCGATTGCGCAAGGTTTGAGTGCGTCGACCAAAGTCTTGTCGCCGATTTCCGCGCCCTTGCCGAACGACTTTTTGCCCGTTTCGTAAACGCCACGGTTTGCCTCGGTTAAGAGAAGAGCAATATCCGCAAGGTTGACTTCCTTCTTGCCGAGCATCGCTTTGCCTGCATACTTGAACGCAGAGCCCCAAATCGGACCGGATGCGCCGCCGCAGTACTCTTTGATGATTTCGCTGCAGCTCACAAGGAATTGACCGATGTCGCCTTTCTTTCTCGTTGCCCAGTCCTCTTTTAGTTGTCTGAAACCTTTTGCGATTGACATGCCGAAGTCGCCGTCGCCCATTTTGTCCGCTTCACAGAACGGAACTTCGTTTTCAATGACTATGTCCGCCATTTTTTCGACGATTTGAACGAATGCCGCTGTGTTTATCGTTTCGTTTACGACAGGTTTTCCTTCAACTTCATAGACCGCAACTTCTTCGACTTCCGCTTTTGCCGCTTTCTTTGCGGTTTGTGCTTCGTGATGCTCTTGCGGTGCATATCCGAGTGCTCTTCCGATTGCTTGTACAGCTTCGAGTGCCGCTTGCGCTTGCTCGCTCATTGCCGCACCCCAAGTGAGTGCCGGCGTGCTGACTGGATAGTCGATGAGCGACTTGAGTTCGCTGTCGACTCGGAGCACGGAGATGGATGCGCCTGCCATATCGATGGACGTCATGAAGTTGCCCACGATCGTGCGGTGAATCTTGATTCCGTCTGCGTTCAACGCTTTCGTGACCGAATTGTTGAGGATGTAAAGTTCCTGGAGGGGAGTGCCGCCGAATCCGTTGATGAGAAGCACGATTTCCTCGCCGTTTTTGAGTTTGAGATCTTCCTCGAGGTCGGTGAGGATACGTCTTGACAAATCGTCGCAGAATGTGCCCGTCGAATAGTCGATTTTCTCGCGGAAACGACCGGGTTCACCGTGGATGCCGACGCCGAATTCCATTTCGTCGTCGCCGATTTCAAAGGTGGGATGTCCTGCCGCCGGAACGGTGCAACTTGTGAATGCAAAACCGAACGAACGCACGTTGTCGATGACCTTGTTTGCAATTGCTTTGACTTCTTCAAGGCTCTTGTCTTGTTCTGCCGCCGCGCCTGCGCACTTGTGAACGAGCACCGTGCCCGCAACGCCTCTGCGACCGACGGTGTAGAGGGAATCCTTGACGGCGATGTCGTCGTTGACGTAGACTGCGTCAACTTTGATTCCGTCGTCTTGAGCGTCGCTCATTGCGTTGTTGAAGTTCATGCAGTCTCCCGAATAGTTTTTGACGATGAGAAGCACGCCCTTATCTGTTGCGCATTGCTTGATTGCGTTGTAAACCTGAACTTGAGATGGCGATGCAAAAACGTCGCCGCAAACCGCCGCGTCGAGCATGCCTTTTCCAACGAAACCAGCGTGTGCCGGTTCGTGTCCACTGCCGCCACCCGAGATAAGACTGACTTTTGCGTCGTTGATGTCTTTCTTTTTGACTACTTTGTATTTTTCCACAAATTCAAGTTCGGGATGTGCTGCGGCAAGTCCGTGACACATGTCGTACACGAAACTTTGAGCCGTATTCATAATTTTTTTCATAATAATCTCCTTGGATCCGCAAGTTCGGCGAGAAGTGAAGTGCGAAACGAAATCGACAATCTAAATTAAATTCGATTGGTTGGATATCTCAAAAAAACTCACACCATGTTTCATTCGCCGATTTTGCGAAATACGATTTTTTAAGACACTCCCTTGCAAACGCAAGGGAGTGTGATTTTGTTAGTGGCAGCATTCGCAGTCGCAGCCGTATCTGAAATCGTGACCGATCTTGTCTGCAGCTTTGATTGCGGCAATGACCATGTCTTCGGTGACAGGGAAGGGCATGTTGTGAATGGACTCTTCGGGGATGCAAGTCTTTGCAGCAACGATCTTGTATTCTTCCTCGGTGAGTTCCTCTCTGATGACTTCGCCGGTGCGCGGATTTGTCATGAGGTCGTGCAAACAGACGGGGAGACCGATTTCATCGCAGAAGTTGAGAACTTCGTAGAGTTCTTCTTCAGGGCTGTTTTCAAGCACGAGTTGGCAGATTGTGCCGAATGCGACAACTTCGCCGTGCATGCAGCATGCGTGAATGTCGTGAATCGCAGTCAAACCGTCGTGGATTGCGTGCGCTGCGGCAAGACCGCCCGATTCGAATCCAAGACCGGAAAGAAGGATGTTCGTTTCAACAATTTTTTCAAATGCCGGGGTGACGACGTTGCAGTCGCAAGCGGTTTTCGCTTTTGCGCCGTCGCTGATGAGGTTGTGATAGCAAAGTTCGGCAAGTGCCGCGGCGGTGTAAGTTCCGTAGCCGAGGAGAGTGCCTTTCTTGCGATCTGCGCCGCAGGGGAGACCTGCATTGACATTTGATACGCTGTTGACATTTGCTCTTGCCTCAAAATACGTGGAGAGTGCGTCGCCCATGCCGCTCACGAGGAAGCGAGAAGGTGCGTTTGCAATGACGTTGAGGTCGATGAGCACGACCGACGGACTTTGACGGAAATATGCATAATCGTCAAACTCGTGATCGTCTGTGTAAAGAACCGCGGAGTGAGACGTCGGTGCGTCCGTTGCCGCGATCGTGGGGCAGATGATGAGCGGATTGCCTGCCGCAACGCACTTCGAAGTGTCGATTGCCTTGCCGCCGCCAAGACCGATTGTGCAGTTGCACTTGTTTGCTTTTGCAAACTCTTGCAACGCTTTCACGACCGTGCGTGAACACTCGCCTTTGAAAATGTCGCAGGAAACGAATTCAACACCGTATTTCTTTTGTGTTGCATCGAGTTTCTCTTTGACGAGGTTGAGTGCAAACGGGTCTGCGATAAGAAGTGCTTTCTTACCGAATGTTTTGACAAAATAACCAAGGTTCAACAATTCGTTTTCGCCTTGCACGTACTTTGTTGGACAAATAAATGCTTTTCTCATAACGATCTCCTTTTGAA
>CAVABL010000082.1:0-5881 GCA_963586735.1 Firmicutes bacterium TM09-10 | reverse complement strand
ATCACAAACAACACCGCAAGCAGCATCCCGCTCGCCGTCAATTTCATCCACTTCTTCAGCCTTGACTGTTGTTTTGTCCTTGTGTCCTTGTTTTCCGTTCTCATTTTTCTCTCCGTTTGCCAATCGTTGCCTTTGGTTTTCCCATCGTTGCCTTTGGATTTATATATTTTATAATATATATACAAGCAAATCAATTGTTTTGTTTGACATATTTCGAGTTTTTTTCAAATTTTTGTATGTTTCCTTTTTTTGTTTGTTTTCGGTTGACTTTTGCCCTGTTCGGATTTATATTCAATATACTCCCCACGGGTATATTTGAGGTGAATTATGGAAGACGTCGAAAACAAGCAAACTTGCGAGGCATGTTGCTCGTGTTGCAACCGCAACAAGCGCACTCCGCGCAGTGAGGAGCAACTCAAATCGCTCAATTCAAGGCTCAACCGCATCACGGGGCAACTTGGCGGAATAAAAAACATGCTCAATGACAATCGTTATTGCGGTGACATCCTCATGCAACTCTCGGCAGTGCAAAGTGCCCTGCAAAGTTTCGGATATGAGATTCTTGCCGAGCATATGAAAACCTGCGTCGTTGAAAACGTGCAGGACGGCAACCTCCAAATCCTCGACGAAGCGATTGACCTCATCAAAAAACTGAAATAAACAAAAATGGAAAAACAAAAATTCAACGTATCGGGCATGTCGTGTTCGGCTTGCTCTGCAAGAGTGGAAAAAGTCGTGAGCGCGCTTGACGGCGTCAAAAGCGTCAGCGTGAGCCTTCTCACAAATTCAATGGTGGTGGAATACGACGCTCCGCTCACCCCCAAAGAAATATGCAAAGCCGTCGCCGAAGCCGGTTACAAAGCCGCGCTCGCAAGCGGCAAGTCCGAAAAAAAGGACAAAATGAATCCCATTCTCGTCATGGTGATTCGTCTTGTGTTGTCCATCGTTCTGCTGCTCCCGCTCATGTATGTTTCGATGGGCGTTGTGATGTGGAACTGGCCACTCTCGTTTGCGGACGATCCCATGGCAATTGCAATCTACGAACTCGTGCTGTCTTTCGCCATTATGGTGATCAACGGCAAGTTTTTCGTCAGCGGAACGAAAAGCCTTTTTCACCGCGCACCCAATATGGACACCCTCGTATCGATGGGCAGTGCAATTTCCTTCATATACAGCGTTGCGCTCATGATACAGGCAGGCGTGCATCCCGAGCATCTTCATCACCTTGCGCACAATCTTTACTTTGAATCCGCGGCGATGATTCTTGCGCTCATCACTCTCGGCAAAACGCTCGAGGCATACAGCAAGGGCAAAACCACGTCCGCAATCAAAGGACTTATGAACCTCGCGCCAAAAACAGTACGCGTGCTCGTTGACGGTGCCGAAAAAGAAATTCCCGTTTCCGACCTCAATGAAAACGACCTGTTCGTAGTCCGTCCCGGCGAAAACTTTGCCGCCGACGGCGAGATAGTTTCGGGCGACACTTCCGTCAACGAATCGTCCGTCACCGGCGAGAGCATGCCCATCGACAAAACAATCGGATCGTCCGTCATATCGGGCACGACAAACATCAACGGTTTCGTCACCGTACGAGCGCAAAAAGTGGGTGAAAACACCACGCTTTCGGGCATAATAAAACTTGTCGAAGATGCGTCGTCGTCAAAAGCGCCAATCGCAAAAACGGCAGATAAAGTGTCGGGTGTGTTCGTGCCAACTGTCATTTTGGTTGCTTTGCTCGTTTTCATCGTGTGGCTAAGCGTCACCAAAAATCTCGAAGAATCTTTGAAACACGCAATCAGCGTTCTCGTCATAAGTTGCCCCTGCGCGCTCGGTTTGGCAACCCCAGTCGCAATCATGGTGGCAAGCGGAAAAGGCGCAAAAGCAGGCATACTTTTCAAAACCGCAACCGCGCTCGAAGAGGCAGGCAAAGCGGACATAGTCGTGCTTGACAAAACCGGCACTATCACAAAAGGCACTCCCGTCGTCACCGACGCAACGGCACTTGCCGACATCTCCGAAAACGATTTGATTTTGCTTGCCGCAAGACTTGAATCAGGCAGCGAACACCCCATTGCCTCGGCAATCGTCAATCGTGCAAAGGAACTTTCAACCGAGCAAATTCTTCCCGCCGACAACTTCGAAAATCTTTCGGGACACGGTGTAAAAGGCTCGTTGAACGGGCATGCCGCCCTCATAGGAAACGCCTCGCTTATGCTTGAAAACGACTTGCTTTCATCAAATGCGCAACAGGTCGGCAACGCATTTTCAATGCAAGGGAAAACGCCTCTTTACTTCGCTTTGGACGGCAAAATCGCAGGCTTAATCGCCGTTGCCGACGAGCCTAAACCCGACAGCGCCGAGGCAATCGCAACCCTCAAAAAACAAGGTTTGCGCGTCGTTATGCTCACGGGTGACAACTCTTTGAGCGCAAAAGCCGTTGCGGACAATTGCAACGTCGACACTGTCATTTCCGACGTGCTTCCGAGCGACAAGGACAACGTTTTGTCCGCCCTCAAAAAACACGGAAAGGTCATCATGGTCGGCGACGGAGTCAATGACGCTCCCGCCCTCACACGCGCCGACATAGGCATTGCAATCGGCGCAGGCACGGACGTTGCAATCGACAGTGCAGACATTGTGCTTATGAAATCCTCGCTTTCGGACGTTGCAAAGGCAATAACGCTTTCGAGGCGCACGCTCCTCAACATCAAGGAAAACTTGTTCTGGGCGTTTATTTACAATATCATATGCATTCCGATTGCGGCAGGCGCACTGTCCTTCGAGCCAATCAACGTGACGCTCAATCCAATGATAGCCGCAGGCGCAATGAGCCTTTCAAGCGTATGCGTCGTCCTCAATGCGTTGAGATTGAATCTTGCAAATCTCAACAGGCACACTTCACGCAAAAAACATCCCGTGGATTTTGACGTGGAAGAGATAAAGTGCGTCGTCGCAAACGCAAAAACCACCGAAAAATCCGCAAATTCCTCAATCGAATCCGCAAAAATCGACGCGCAAAACGTCACTTGTATAGGTTGCAAATCGCAAACGAACCGAATTTCACAATCATCCGTCTCGGCGGACAACGACAAAGAAAATTCAAAAGGAGAAATTTCAATGCAAAAAACAATTTCAATCGAAGGCATGATGTGCATGCACTGTGTCAAACACGTCCACGACGCACTCGCAAACGTCAACGGCGTATCATCCGTTTCGGTATCGCTCGACGACAAAAACGCAATCGTGACACTCTCGTCCGACGTCCCCGACTACACCCTCAAATCCGCCGTCGAATCCGCCGGCTACGACGTCACCGCCATCGAATAATCTCCACATTCAAATCGTCTCAATTGAAATATCACTGCCATCGACGGTATCATTGCAACGAAGTTGCTTCTTCCGCACCCCACGCAAAGCGTGGATATCATCGTTAACTGCGCGCTTTGCATGCAATATCGCTGCGACTTTGTCACAATATCGCCGCGGTACCACAAAGCACAATATCGCACACGCCTTGCGTGCATATCATTGCCTGACATGGCACATATAATCGTGCGCTTGCGCACATCCTCCGCAACCCACGCAAAGCGTGGATATCATCGTTGCTACGTGTATATCATTGCCCGACATGGCACATATAATCGTGCGCTTGCGCACATCCTCCGCAACCCACGCAAAGTGTGGATAACATCGTTGCATAGCAACAATATCATCACGTAGTGATATCATCGTGCATCGCACGATATCATTGATTGCGACCTCGTCGCAATCTTACAGTAAGCATAGCACCACCATTGGCGAATCGTTAAAAACGGACGCTCCGGAGCGTCCGCTTTTCTCACACGTGCAATCTTTTTGCTGTCCTCGGATCGAGGTCGTACACAAAGTTTTTATCCTCGTCACCGTGAAAATCACTGCCGCCCGTCGGGAGCAAGCGATACTTTTCCATGAGCGCGGCAAAATTCTTTTTATCCTGCTCGTTGTGAGACGGATAGTTGAGCTCCATTCCGTCCAAACCAAACTGTTTCAGTCCGCCAAGCAAAATATCGAGGCGTTTGTCAAGCAAATATTTTTTTGGATGCGCAACCGATGCAAAACCGTCGTATTTTTTGATGAGTCTCACCGCCTCGATCGGAGTGAGCCTTTTTGCCTCGCAATACGCCGTTGCGCCGGGTTTGAGAAGTCTGTCAAACGCATCGTTTATATCGGTGCAATATCCCTCCCTCACAAGAGAGCGCGCCATATTCATACGTCCAAGCCCGTCCGCAGAAAAATCAAGATCGATGTTGATGCCGAGGCCTTTCAGTTTTTGTCCTATATTGACGTTTCTTTCCTTTCGCAAGTCCTTAACTTTTTGCAATTCTTGCACGAAATCGGGGTTTTTGTAGTCGATATTATATCCCAAAATGTGTATTTCGCAAATTGAGTACGTGCTGAATTCAATTCCGCCGACAAATTTAATCCCGAGTTTTTGTGCCTCGTCACGTCCCTCGTCAAGTCCTGCAACGCTGTCGTGATCGGTGATAGCCATCACATCAAGTCCCTTGTTCTTTGCCCATGCGACAACTTCTCTCGGCGTGAGAGAACCGTCGCTTTTCGTTGTGTGAATGTGCAAATCAGCTTTCATACGCATTATCCTCAAATGTTATTTCGTCGTCGCTCGACGATGCGATAAGTTGCTCCATATCAGGACCTTTTTCATCTGAAAGACTGTTGACTTTGTTGAGTTTTTTACCGATTATTCTCGTGCGTTCTTCGGCGTTTTCAAGCGACTTTTTCACCGTGTCGAGTTTGTCGCCCGTCTGTTTTAAATACTTTGTGAACAACGCAAAATCATTCATAAAACCTTGCAAAAGTTTGCCTATTTCAGTGCTGCGCTTTTCAATTGCAACGCTTCTGAATCCCATCTGCAAACTATTGAGCAATGCGGCAATCGTCGTCGGACCGCACACCACGATTCTGAATTTGTTCTGTATATCCTCAACAAGTCCTTCCCGTCTTATAATCTCGGCGTAAAGCCCTTCAGTCGGCAAATACATAATTGCAAAATCCGTCGTTTTGGGAGGATTGACATACTTGTCGCGTATGCTCATTGCCTCGTTTTTCACGCGATTTGCAAGAGCCTTACTTGCCGCTTCGACACCGTCGGGGTCTCCCTTTTCGGACGCTTCGACAAGCCTTGCATAGTCCTCAATCGGGAACTTTGCGTCGATTGGCAAAAACACTTCCTCGTCGTTTTTGCCGGGCATACGGATGACAAAATCGACCATATCGTCGCTGCCTCTTTTTATGCGCACTTGTTTTTGATATTGTTCTGGCGCAAGAATCTGCGCGAGGAGGTTTTCAAGCGACACTTCTCCCCATGTTCCGCGCGTTTTGACGTTTTTGAAAATGCGGTTGAGATCGTTGACTCCCGTCTGCAAATTCTGAAGTTCGGAGAAAGTGCGATTGATTGCCTCGAGCCTGTCATTGACGATTTTGAAAGACTGATTGAACCTTGTCTCGAGCGTCGCGCTGAGCTTTTCGTCCACGGTTTCACGCATTTTTTCAAGTTGCTTTGCGTTGTCATCTTTCATATCTTTTATGCTTGCGGCATTGAGAGCTGTGAGATGTGCAATGCTTTGTTCGTTTGCAACCCTGAGATTCGCTATGCTTTGAGCGGTTGAAGTTTTGACCTCTTCAAGCCCCTTTTGCGTTATTTGAACGAATCTGTCCATACGCTCGCCAACCGCCTTGATGTTTTCCGTTTGCGTGTTGAGCGTGCCCAAAAGCATTGAATTGTTGATTCTCATCGTCGTGTCTATATCGTTTTTGAGTTTTTCGTTGTCCTCTTTGACGCCGAGAATATCAACGTCACCCGACTTTGTTCCGCTCTTTTTGA
>CAVABL010000081.1:0-5956 GCA_963586735.1 Firmicutes bacterium TM09-10 | reverse complement strand
GTATACTTCGGATAATACACGCCGTCTATTTCGTAAATTTCCATCATTGCGTGCATACCGATTTTTGTCATATTGCGAATTATGCATCCCGTGTACGACACGTCGGAATTGAAAATGGACACGCCTTGCTTTGCGTTTTCCAAAACAGAATATTCGATATTGACGTTTTTCAATCTGTATTTGTTCCAGTTTTCGTTGCTTCCTATCGTCATCGTCGCTCCCGTGAAATCTTCAAAATCACTGACGTCGACTCCCGAAACGGCGTCACTGTCCGAGGACAATTTCATTGTGTTCGAGCGCAACGTTATGTTGCTCATAGTGACGTTGCTTGCCGAAATGCGCACGAGTCTGTTGCTGCCCTCGAGTTGACCGAGCGCCGCGCTTATCATATGTCCGTTGCCGTATACGTCGCCGTAAAAATTGAGTCTGTCGGAGGCGTCGGAAAGTTTCGTCTCTCCGTCCCAATCGTCGCCGTAATTGCAATCCGCCTCGAGACAAATCGCGTACGTTCTCCGTGCGTAAATGTCGTTGTTGATGGAATAAGTCTTGCCGTTTACGGTGAAACGGTCAACCTCGACCGCGTCGATTGTATTGCCCTCTTGTTTGAAATATGTGCATTGATGCAACGCCGCAACCTCGATTTGTTCGACGCTTGAAACCACAACGCCGTAAAGTGCGTTGATAGTCACTTCCTGCGTCGTGAATTTCGTCACGCCTTCATACTTTGGATATTTTGCGCTCACACGCACGACGATTTGCTGTTTACCCTTGCCTTCGAGTGCCTCTCCGCCGTTTTTGAACACGAGTTTGTTGCGCACCGTTCCGTCAAAATAAGCGTACTCTCCGCCCTTGACGATTTCAAACTTGTATGCGGAATAGAACAAGTCGAGTTCCTCTTGCGAAAGTCCTTCCTTCTCGCCCTCGACGACGATAAGCGTACTGTTTGCAACGACCGACTCGTCCTCCGACACGTTGTCGGGATTGGCGTATCTCTGACTTGCAAACACCGTTTCTCTTGCAAGACCGATTGCAAGCGACGCATTGGAGGTGCGCAATTGAATGGACGCAAGTTTGTTTTGAACGTTCACGACGAGGCTCACGGATTTTGTGCCGCACTTTGCCGTGATTGTGACAAGACCGCTCGACACGCCCTTGACTTCGCCGTTTTCGCTCACGGTTGCGACGCTCTCGTTGTTTGACGACCACACGACGTTTTGCAAAATCGTCTGATTCGTCATATCCGTCCAAACGGCAGTGAGTTTGAGCGTATGCTCTCCGACGGCAAGCACGTAACCGTCCTCTTTGTATTCGTAGAATTCCTTGTTTTTGACAGCTATGTCGTCCGCCTCGCAGCGTTGAATGACAAATGTCTTGTCGCCCACTTTGAGCGTCGCTCTGTCTGCAGTCATCGTGACGATTCCGTCCGCGCCGAGCGTGCACCCCTCAACCGCTGTCGCCTCTTTTATGCCGAGGTCGGACAACGTCAACGACGATTTGCTCGTGACGATCTTGCTTCCGTATATACTGCTTGCTCCGTTTGCGGCGGTTTCGACTTCAATCGAGCCGTAAACCATCTCACCGCTCTTTGACGAGAACACGCTTGCGCCGACGCTTATAGTAGTCTTGCCAGCTTTGAGTGCTGTGACGACGCCGTTTTGATCAACCGTGGCAACGCTCGTGTCCGAACTTGTCCACACCGTCTTGTTGACGATGCTGTCAATCGGCGTGTACGCTGCAAGCAGACGCACCGACGAACCGACTTCGAGTTTTCCCTCGAGCCCCTGAGCGCGCAAATCCACGCGCTTGACGTCGTAGCCGACCACTTTTACGTTCAACGTCTTGCTGACGCTTTCAGCCGACACCTGCACCGTGAAAGTGCAATACGAGCCTATGACGATTTTGCCCGACGTGTTTGAGGACACTTCGTTTCCGTTGTCGTCCACGAAAGCCGCCGCCGGCCATACTTTTTCCGACGTCGACGGATTGTCGACGTATCTCTTGTATCGTTCGTAATACTCTTCGTCCGTGTAGGTGACGTCACCCGAGATTTTCCACTCGACAGTGTAATTGTTTGCTTTTTCGGGGTATACGACAACGTCGAGATAGTCGTTGAGATTGACGACTTTGTTTGCCACGCTCTCGAGCGAGAGAGGCAATTCATAAATTATATTGTCTTGTTCCTTGTATTTCAATTCGAGATTCTCGACCGCAATATGCGCCTGCGTGGAAACGATGGACGAAACCATCGCAACGACAAGCAGGATGATGATGGGGATGAGAATCAAAATTCCTACCATAACTTTTTTCATACTTCTCACGCCTCCATCGTCACGGAATTATCTTTTGATAACGCTTGTTTAGATTGACGAACAAGCCCGCAAGCGATCCGGCAAGCAACAACAGCGATATCACGCTCAAAATGAGGTATATTGCGTTCATGTTGCCCCCTATACGCACTCCGCCTATCGAGAACGGGAAGAAACTGAAAAGCATAGAAAACAAGCCGTAAACGATTGCGCCAACGATGCCCACGATGAGCGCAAACGCAACGTTTTTGTTTGCAGCAACGAGTTCGCCGTCGCCCGACACGTTGAACGTCGGCGACTTGATGTCCGAAATCATACTCAGGCACGTAAGACTCAAAACGAACATTTCGGATATTCCGAAAATTGCGCCAACGTCGAGCGTGGTGAGCAAATGTCCGCCTGCTTCGCTCGTGTAATAAAGACCTGAAACGAGGCAGGAAAGCGCAACCGAAAGCGAACCCGTCAGCGTGTAAAGCAAAAACTTGACGAGAATCTGATTGGTATAACTTATCGGAATCACCTTCGTGTGATAAAAACAGTTGCCCTCTCTCGATATGCAGGTGGACGCAAACGACACGATTATGGTGACGAATATGACGATGACCATAAGCGTAAGGCCGGGCATAATGCTCGCGCCGACGCTTTCCGTGCCCATAGTTGCCGCAAGTCTGTTGCAGAAAAACACCATGACGGGCGCGGCGCACGCCATTGCAAAATATTGGAAGGAATAGTTGAAACTTCTCAAAATGAGATAAAACTCACGTCTGAAAAGCGCATACCACACCGGGCGTTGTTTGTCCTTGATTTTCTTTTTGAAGGACGCTTTTTGCGTTTCGATGCCGTACAAAATAGTCTTGTAGTATTCTCTCGTCGTCACGAAATACGCACCCACGCCCAACGCCACGTTGATGAGGAACATATAGAGGAATCGAAGCGCGTACTGCCCTGCCGAAAGTCCCGCGTACTTCATGCCGTTGATTATCTCGGCGTACCAGTTGAACGGATATGCGTTTTGCGCAAAACGTCTGTATCTTGCAATCATATCCGTAGAGAATATGGTCTGCTTTGAATTTTTGAGATAGTTAAGCACGTTGCCAAGCGACACGAGATAGAACACGAACACCGCGCACACCACGATAATCGTGAAAATCAACACCAAAAGGAATTGGTTTTTGACGAGATTCATGATTTTCATTACGGGCACCGCGATTATATTTGCTATGAAAAATGGCAAAAGCGTACTGATAAGCACGATGCCGATATACGCAAAATAGTCGCCGACGCCTGCTTTGGTGATGATTCCGAAAGAAATGTAAAACGGAAGCATCGTGAGCAAGCACGTCACGAGATTGTGCAAAAAGCAATATGCGGATTTTGCAACGAGAATCTCTTTTCCGCTGACGGGAAAGCGCAACAACATCTCGTTGTCGCCGTTCTGATACAGATTTTTTATGACGGTACTCGTTGCAACGATCGTTGCAAGAGTGATCGTGAATGTCGCAATGATGACGAGAAATTCGATTCTCAATCCCGAACGCGCAACGAACACGCTGCTCAAATAGTAAATGCCGACCACGAGCACTGCGTACACGATCACAAAAAAGAGTGCGTTGCCGATCGTAGCCAACTTTTTCAGACGACTTGCCTCGGGGGATAATCCGTACCGTGACTTCAAATCAAGCCTGAAAAGCGTCTTGACGCTCTGCATGGAAAACTCGCTCTTTGTCATTTTTGCTCCTCCTCGACAACTTCCTCCTCGACAACTTCGAGTTGCGCGGGCACGTCGGGACGCATATCCGCGCTCTCTTGCGCGACGTAGTCCTCAAACAGTCTTTGCTCGTAAGTGCCTGTAACGCGGAAGAACGTTTCCTCGAGATTCGCCTTGTTTGCGTCGTTGCCCGCAAGGTCGATGATATCGATGAGGTGACCGTCGTTGACGATCGCCGCTCTGTGACAGAGCTTTTTGACGAGATCGAGATTGTGACTTGAAAAGAACACTGTGTTGCCCTTTGCGCAATGCTCTCTCATATACGCAATGATTTCCGCAGTGGATTGTGGATCGAGTCCCATCATAGGCTCGTCGAGCACCCAAAGTTTCGGGTCGTGTATGAGTGCGGCGATGATGCAAATTTTTTGTTTCATACCGTGCGAGTAAGACTTGATTTGTCTGTCGATGGCGTTTTCGAGTTTGAAGAGTTTTGAAAAGCGGTCGATTCTTTCTGTGCGCACAAGCGTCGGCACTTTGTAAAGGTCCGCAACGTAATTGACGTATTCCCTGCCCGTAAGACGCTCGTAAACCGAGTGATTGTCGGGCACGTAACCCATTTCCATTTTCGCCTTTATCGGTTCTTTGACTATGTCGTGACCGCAAATGGTGATTGTGCCGCTGTCAAACGGCAAAATGCCCGTAAGACACTTTATAGTGGTAGATTTTCCCGCGCCGTTCTGTCCGAGAAATCCGAAAATCTCGCCCGGGCGCAATTCAAAAGATATATCGTCAACCGCGACTCTGTCGCTCTTTGGATAAGTTTTTTTCAAATGTTCAACTTTAAGCATAATATTTCTCCTGCTGTGATAGTATCGGGCAAAAATGCCCCACATGCGCATATACACGCGCGCACGCACGCAAGCAAAAAAACTCGCGCACAACCGAATTAAATCATTGCAAACAAATCGGTGAAATGCTCAAAAAAGCGTCGGATGCCGCAATGTCGTCGTTTCGCAAAGCATAACTTTTGACAGTGCGCGAATCTCCTTTCACGATTCTGCGCGCATTGCCGAAAACGTACGTCCTATTCACTCTTACGATATAGGTCGCAACGTACACGAAAAACAAAATCGTCAACGCGGTCAGCCCCGCAATAGCGAGACGTGCAAACGACGCTTTGACGAAAATCAACGGGAATTGTTGAATTGAATTTACAAACAACGCAAAGGCAATCACCATAGTCGCGCACGCAGAAAAATATCTGCGAATGCGATTCGGCAAACACTTTGCAACCATTATCAATATTAACGCAGCTCCAAGCCCCGCAAACGTCTTTGCAAAGCCGACGAGATAATCCGCAACTTGAGTCAGAAACGACAGAAAGTCCAAAGCTACTCCTCGCGCGTGCGATTTTTAATGTATACGCCACGTATACGCGCACGTGCAACTTACGACTTATTTTAGCAATATAACGACGCAATGTCAAACGAAATCAATATTTTGGGGTTTGCCGCCGACTTTACCACAATTTTAACGGTTTTTTAATTTATTCGCATTCGCTTGACTACAATCGCAATTCCTAGTATAACATTGTCTTGAAAAATCGGAATATCAAAAAATATTCCAACGAACCGTCGCCCTATCGCAACGGTCACAAAGGAATCTATGTTCAGTCAAACACTATCCGCAATCGCATATTTTGAAATATTGCTTCCGCTTACGCTCATACTTCTGTGCACCAAACTTTTTTCTCTTTTGGGCAAGAAAATAGGACTTCCGCAAGTGGTCGGGATGCTCGTTGCAGGCATACTGCTCGGATTCATCAAGTACATTCCCGGGCAAAACATCTTCACCGACGAAACGATGGAGGGTTTGTCCTTCCTCGCCAAAATCGGCGTCATACTCATCATGTTCTCCGCCGGACTCGAAACTGACCTCAACC
>CAVABL010000080.1:0-6037 GCA_963586735.1 Firmicutes bacterium TM09-10 | reverse complement strand
CCGTGTTGCAAGTGGGCGACGAACTCAGCATACAAGCCGAGTGCGTTGATTTTGAAAAATTCAAAGTATCGGTTGACGAAATAGTCAAACCAAAAAAGCGTTTTTCTTTCAGAAAAAAACAAAACGATATGAAAAGCAGTTGAAAAACGTCGTTTATATCGCAAAAAAATCGTTACCCGACGTCACAAAAATCGCAAACGAATCGACGACGCAATGCCGCCAACCCGACGAATACGCAAAAAACTTTGACGACACGCAAACGTATCAAACGACAAAACACAAACGCCGTTGCATTTGCAACGGCTTTTGCAAAGCAAAAAAATCAATCACACGGCGGCGTCCATATCTATGTCGTCGTTCAAAATATCTTCAATTTCCTCGCGCTCTTGTTTCAGAACGGGCAATTCATCCGTGCAGAAGAGGCACACTTTTCCGTCCTTATTTTTGCCGACGATGTTGAGGATTTTGCCCTTCGTAACGCATATGCCTGCAAAGAGCGGCTCGAGCAGGAACAAAATTGAAAGCAGAAGCATAAACACGAGCACCACCCACAAGAACGCACCGTCGCCGAACCACGCCATAAAACCTTTGAGGATATTGTCCGTGCGCATAACCTTGTCAACGACGAACAACTCTTCAAACGCAGGCATCCCCGTCGTCGTAGCCTTTGCCGCAAGCGGAAGAATCGCGATAAACACGTAAACGAGAGGCAAAGTCAGCACAAACGCAAACGTCGTTATGCCGATTGTAAGTCCGTTGCGCAGTTTTTTGTTGGGAAATCTCAATGCGACGTTTGAAAAAAGCATAATGCCGACGCTCATCGTGAGAATGACGACTATATACTTTGCAAGCACGTTGTCGATGCGACTGAACGCCTTGAAAAACGCTATATTGTCGGGATTATCCATATCCTGCATTGCGTTGAGCAAAAACAAAATGCCCAAAATGATGATTGCCACCGAGAGCCCCAAAAGTGCAAAAAGCACCTTTTCGGATTTTGAAAGTTGCTTTGACATAATTTCACCCCTGAAATTGATATATCCATTATACCCGACGATTGCAACAATTGCAATAGCAAAAAAAATCGGCGCACGCTTTTTGAGCGCGCGCCGAAAAAACGGGATTTTCAAAACTCAAATGAACAACAGCGAGATTGCAATGAGAAACTGCGCCGCATAGTATGTCACGTGATTGATTATTATCATCAGTCGCGATTCTGGATTGAGCGCACCCTTGCGTTCGTAGTCGGCGGGTTTGGAGAAGTACGTCATTGACAGCACCATATCCGACACGACGAAGAGGATTGAGCCTGCAAGCAAAATTCCTGCCGAAACGGCGTCTTTTGCAGGTTTCATATACAGCGCGGTGAGCACCACGAACCAGCACAGCAAAAACGCGTACGCAATGCTCGGGACGAGAAATTTGCCAAACTGCATCTTCATCACGAAAATACACACGACAAACATAACCGCCACGATAGCCGCCGAGCCGAGCGCCGACCAGAGCAGATACATCTCATATCCCGGGAAGCGCACCGCAATCGACGTGATATAAAGGATATGCCCGATTCCGAAAGCGAGCATGCCGAAATACATCATTGCGTCGCGATCCTTGTCCGCGCCCTCATACTTGCCCTCGAGCCCCTTGAAATAAATCTTGAAATCGAGGGTAATATCCCCCACCATACCGAGCACCAACCCGAAAATAACGAGGCCGCTCGGGAGCAACTTCAACTCATACGCGCCGGCACTGCCGTTTTCGACAGCCGCCGCAATCGCAGTCGCAATGAAAAACAACGACGTAGCGGTTTTGAGTATAATTGCAAGCATAGACGACTTACTGTCTCTTGCAATCAAAAACAGCACGAGCATCACAATGCCCATGACCAACAAAAAATAAGGTAACATATTCCCCTCCGATATCTTTATGAAACTATTTTACACCTATTTTCGCAAGTATTCAATACTTAAAATTCCAAAATCTTCCTTCATATGTTTTTCCGTTTACATCTTTCACTCAATCGAACAAAACATACGCCTCTCGGTGCGAGTTGACAATTTCAATTCTTCCACAACCCAAACGCAGTTTGGATATCATCACGAAGTGATTTCATCCGAACACAGTGAGGATTTCATCGCCGTAGGCGATATCATTGATTGTGGCCTCGTCGTAATCTCGAGGATATCATCGCACCCCGTGCGATATCGTTGATTGCGCCAACAGCGCAGCTGCAACATCTTCTTGCGCTTTTTCTCTTTTGGTATTATCATAGAAAAAAACGACAAGGACGAAATTATGGACGTCATCAATTTTTTGGACAAATCGTACACTGCGTACCATGCGGTGAAACACAGCGAATACATCCTTGAAAAGCACGGTTTTTCGAGGTTAAATCTTTCGGACAAATGGAATCTCGAAGTGGGCTGCAGATATTACGTCGTCAAAAACGGCACGAGCGTCATTGCTTTTGTTGTTGGCGATAATTTTGCTTTCAACATAGCGGCGAGTCACACGGATTCCCCCTGTCTGCACGTCAAAGGCAAGGAACTTATTTCATCCCCCGAGGGCGCGCGACTGAACGTTGAGGCATACGGCGGACTCATTCTCTACTCGATGCTCGACGCACCTCTCAAAATTGCCGGGCGCATTTTCGAAAAGCACGGCGATATGCTGACGAGCAAAGTCGTCGAAAGCGATTACACGGTCACCGTTCCCTCCCTTGCCATACACCACAATCCCAACGTAAACAGCGCGTTTTCGGTGAGCGTTCAAAAGGATATGTTGCCCCTCGTCGGCGACGTAGACGATTTTTATGCCACGCTGTCAAAAGACGAAATCGTCGATGCGGACTTATACGTAGTGCCCGCCACGTCGCCGTTCAGGAGCGGCGCAAACGGCGAATATCTCTGCTCGCCGAGGATTGACAACCTCACGAGCGTATACGCCTCTTTGAGCGCACTCGCGACATGCAATCCTCAAAACATTGCAATATGCGCATGTTTCGACAACGAGGAAATAGGCAGCCGCACGAAGCAAGGCGCAAACTCGTCGCTTATGCAAACAGTGCTTGAAAAGATAACGAGCGGACTGAAAAAGACGCGTGACGATTATGTTTCAGCCTGCGAAAACGGTTTCATTCTTTCAATCGACAATGCCCACGCACTGCACCCGGCATTCCCTGAGAAAATGGACGTCACAGAGCGCGTCTACATGAGCAAAGGCATCGTGATAAAGCATCATGTCAACTATTCCACCGACGGCGAATCGTCATCGATTGTGAAAACCGTTCTCGACAAAGCCGGCGTTGAAAGGCAGGATTATTACAACAATTCCGACCAGCGCTGCGGCAGCACGATAGGCCTTATGGCAAGTGCAAATCTCTGCATGCGCGCATGCGACATAGGACTTGCGCAACTTGCCATGCACTCCGCCGTAGAAACGATTGCGTATGAGGACGTTGCCAAAATGCAAGCAGGCGTAAAAGCGTTTTTCGACACTCGCCTCGTCTCATCAGCAAACTCAATCATCGTCGAATAATCCGCAAAGTCCGTTTGCAACCCGATTCGCATCAATCGACAAGCATCGAATCATCCCCGTTTTAGTCGCATCGACGCTTATTGCAAATATCACAAAACACACAAAAACGGCATTTTATCTGCGCATTTTTCGCCAATAAAGTGCCGTTTTCATCATATAAAGACCTGTTTCTCCCCCACTTGCATCAATATGTGCGTACTTTTCGCTCATGCGGATATTCGAGAATTTTTCGCAACTGCACGCTTTGCGTGCAATATCGCTCGTGCGTTTTCGTCGCAATTCAATTATTTCACAAATGCACTGAACGCCTTGTGTGCGGAATACAAATCCGCCTTTGACACGAGTTCATACGGCGCGTGCATTGAAAGCACAGGGACGCCCATATCCACTGTGTCGATGTTCATTTTGGCGATGTATTTTGCCACCGTACCGCCGCCGCCGAGGTCAACTCTTCCGAGTTCGCCCGTTTGCCAGACGACGTTTTCCTTGTCAAACACGCCTCTCAAATATGCGATATACTCTGCCGATGCGTCGTTCGAGCCGCTCTTGCCTCTTGCGCCCGTAAACTTATTCATCGTCACGCCCTTGTTGACGTAGCCGACGTTCATATCCTCGAAAGCGGAGGCAAAGTTCGGATCGTAGGCGGCTGTGACATCTGCGGATATGCACTTTGAGTGCTCGCGCACGACGGACGGATTTGCGCCGAAACTCTTTGCGATTTCGTCGATGAGGTCGCTTATCACGACGCATTGCATACCGGTGTTGCCCTCGCTGCCGATTTCCTCTTTGTCTGCAAGGATGCACATGACTGTCTGATCTGTATCGGCGTCGAGCGTTGCGGTGATTTCGGGATATGCGCACACTCTGTCGTCGTGACCGTAACTTGCCACGAACGCTCTGTCAAAGCCGACGTCTCTTGCGTTCGTTGCGGGCACTGCCTCGAGTTCTGCCGAGAGGAAGTCCTCTTCGCACACGCCGTACTTTTGGTTGAGGATTTCAAGCACGCCCTTTTTGACGGCGTCCTTATCCTCGTTCTTGACGGGGATGCCTCCAACCAAAAGATTGAGGTTTTCTGCGTTGAATCCCTCCGCAATGGATTTCGTAACCTGCTCTTGCGAAAGATGCGGAAGAAGATCCGTGATATAGAACACCGGATCGCCCTGCTCGTCGCCAACCTTGACGTCAACGCTCGTGCCGTCTTTGAGGACGATCACGCCGTGAAGCGCAAGCGGAATCGTGAGCCACTGATACTTTTTGATACCGCCGTAATAGTGCGTTTTGAAGTACGCCATATCCGCCTTTTCATAGAGCGGAACTTGTTTGAGATCGAGTCTCGGACTGTCGACGTGAGCAACGAGAATACGCACGCCGTTTTTTGCGACGTCCGCCTTGCCTGCGCGCACGATGAACAAACTTTTTCCGCGATTGTTGTAAAAAAGTTTGTCGCCGGGGTTGATTTTGTCGCCGAGCGTATAGGCTTTGTAGCCTCTCTTTTCGATGATGGCAACCGTTTCCGTCACCGCTTCTCTTTCGGTTTTGCCGTTGTCGAGGAATTTTTTATATCCCTCTGCATAGTCGCTTATTGCTTTGAGTTCATACTCATCCGCCAGAGCGTACACGTTTTGTCTTTTATAGATAAGATCCATAAAAAGCCTCTCCAAAAATTTATTCTGTCCCCATTATACCACACTGCGTGCAAAAATCAACTTTGCGGATATTTCTTTTTTGATTACTCAGTTCGGCCATGCAAAATCCAAAAAAAAAGAACGCCCGACAGGGCGCACATCACTTTCTTCCGACGAGTTCGTCAAGCGAAACGTCAAAATAATCGGCAATTTTCACAAGCGTATAAACATCGGGCGTACTGTATCCGTTCTCATAATTTGACACAAGACTTTTCTTCCCGCCCAACACCTCTGCAAGTTCCCCCTGCGTTTTGCCGTGCAACTTGCGAAGCGCCTTTATGTTTTCACCGATGTCATTTTTCATATTGACAATAGTACAAGTTTTATGTACAATATGTGTGAAAGTACAAGTTTCTTGTATTTTCTTAAAAATTAAGGAGGAGTTTTTATGAAAAACAAAACGACTGCAGGTTTATTTGCCTTTTTTCTCGGCGGAATAGGCATACACAAGTTCTATCTGAATCAAACGTCCGCCGGCGTTTTATATCTGCTGTTTTCCTGGACGTGCATTCCCGCGATTTTGGCATTTATCGACGCAATCATGCTTCTGACGATGTCCGATGATGAATTCAACTCAAAGTACAACTCCGTGCAACTACCGACAAACACCCCAACCATTTCGGCAAACCGCACGGAATCGCCTGCTCCGCCCAAACAGCAGACGACAAATCAAACCGAGTTGTTTTCTCCTCAACCGAACGCATCTTCAAAAAGCACGGTCGATACGCTCATAAATTTCAAAAAACTTTTGGACGACGGAGTTATATCCGAATCCGAATTCGATGCAATCAAACAAAAAGTTTTGTCAAGCAAGG
>CAVABL010000079.1:0-6040 GCA_963586735.1 Firmicutes bacterium TM09-10 | reverse complement strand
AAAAATCAATGAGTTTTGCAAGTTTTTGTTCTGCCGTGAGTTTGTTCACTTCAAATATCATTGACGGCGGAATGGTGGTCGTCAGCACCACGTTTCCGCTGTTTTTTGCCACTGCATTCATCAAACTTTCGTTTTTGAAAACGTCGGAATCGTAGAAATTTACGCCTGCTCCGTTGCGGTTTATGACGATTCTCGACACGTCATAATTCGATGCAAGATTCTTCAAAAGCGCGATGTTTATGAGGTTTTCAAGCGGCAAATCCACCTGTCCGTAGACCTCGCAAAGTTCACTGATCAGTGCGTCTCTAGCGTTTTTCGAGGCGACTTTCGAGATCTGTTTGTACACTCTCAATTTGTCACGTCCCGAGATATAGCCATCGCTGATAAACGCCGCCGCGTCCACCTTCATTTCCACGTCGCGTTCGGGTTTCTTCACCACGCCCGTCTTTATCTCTTGCACCGCCTCGTCCAAAAGTTCGAGGTACATTTCGTAGCCGACTTTTTCGATATGTCCGCTCTGTTCCGCCCCCAAAATGTTGCCTGCGCCACGAATTGACAAGTCCGCAAGCGCAACTCTGAATCCGCTGCCGATTTCGGTGTTTTCCAAAAGCGAATCGAGCCGTTTTTGTGCGTTTTCCGTCATCGTTCCGTTTTCCGGCACCGTGAAATATGCATGCGCAAGCACGCCTCTCCTCCCAACTCTTCCTCGTAATTGGTACAATTGCGAAAGCCCGAATCTCCCACTATCTAGTACGATAAGCGTGTTTGCGTCGGGCAAATCTATGCCGTTTTCAATGATTGTCGTGGACACCAAAACGTCAAATTCTTTGTCGTAGAACGCACTTATTCTCTGTTCGAGTTGCCCCGACGGCATCTGTCCGTGCGCGGTGACGACTCTTGCCCCCTCACAAAGCGTTCGGAGTTTGTTTGCAAAGGGTTCGAGCGCCTCGATGTCGTTTAAAAGAACGAGCGTTTGTCCGCCCCTTGCAAGTTCGCGAGTTACGGCGTCTTGACACAGTGCGTCGCTATATCCCACGACATACGTTTGAATGGGCAGTCTGCCTCTGGGCGCGGTTTCGAGCATAGAAATGTCTCTCACTCCAGTGAGAGACATGTTGAGCGTGCGCGGAATAGGCGTTGCAGACAGCGTCAACACGTTGACAAGCGGATATTTTTCTTTGAGTTTTTCCTTGTGTTCGACGCCGAAACGCTGTTCTTCGTCAAGCACGAGCAACCCCAAATCGTGAAATTCAACGTCTTTTGCAAGCACTTTGTGCGTTGCAATCACCATATGCGTCGTGCCGTCTTTGAGTTCTTTGAGCAGTTGCTCGTTTTCGTTTGAAGATTGCAATCTCGTGAGCAATCCGCACTTTATGCCAAACGGTTCGAGACGTTTGACGAGATTTTCGTAATGTTGCCTTGCAAGAATTGTTGTCGGAGCGAGCAAAACGGCTTGTTTTGAATCGATTGCCGTTTTGAACATTGCTCTGAACGCAACTTCCGTTTTCCCGAATCCGACGTCCCCCACAAGCAACCTGTCCATTATACGTCCGCTTTCCATATCGTTTTTGACGTCCGCAATTGCTTTGAGTTGATCGGGAGTTTCCTCATATTCGAAGTTATCCTCGAATTCTTTTTGCCACACTGTGTCCGAGCTATATTTGAATCCGCGCTGTTTTTCACGCTTTGCGTAGAGTTCAACGAGGTTTATTGCAAGTTTGCGCACGGATTTGCGCACTTTTTCCTTTTCTTTTTCAAATTCTTTGCCGCCGAGTTTGTTGAGTTTCGGATGTTCCTCGCCCACAAACTTTTGCAAATTGTTCATTTGATCGGTTGCCACGTAAAGCGTGTCGCCGTCACGGTATTTGAGGACTATATATTCCTTTTCAAACTCACCTGTTTTGAGGATTGTCGTGCCCTCGCAAACGCCGACGCCGTGAATTTTGTGCACGACATAGTCACCGGGTTTAAGCGAAAGCGCCTGCTCGGTTGCCTTGATTGAAATCTCGCTCGCCCTATGTTTGCCTATACACTCTCCCGTGCCGACAAGACACACCTTCACGGCAGGATACACAAATCCCGTTTCCACCCGCAAAGGCGTTGCAAGTATGCCACCATCGCCGTTTCCGTCCTCGCTGTATGTGGCAAGAATTTCGTATTCTCGGAGGCTTTCGATTATGTTTTTTGCCTGTTCTTTTCCGCCGCATGCCAAAACGACTTTCGTGCCGTTAAGCAAAAAGTTTTTCAAATCCTGAACTATCGTGTTGGGATCGAGATAATATTTCGTCACGGGACGAGTTTTCGGTTCTATGATGTATTTCGGCTCAAAAAGTCTGTTGTCGAGCGAAAGCGACGAAAAGCCGACCTTTCTGACAAACAGAAGTCTGCGTTTCACCTCGTGCACGTTTAGACACACTTCGTCGTGTTCCGAAAGAATTTCACCGCCTTCGAGCAATGTCTTTATGCGCCCTCCAAATTCTTTTTCAAGAATTTGCAATTTGTCGGCAACAACTCTCGGTTCGTCAAACACGACGAGCGTCGGTTTGTCGTCGTCAAAAAAATCCAACAAACTTTCGGTGCAATCTTTCAAAAACGGCAACGCCCAAACCGCAGAAGCGTCGCACGCACCCACGCTCAGAAGTTCTTTTGCCTGTTGCGCGTTCTTATTTTGCGGATAAAGGGACAATTCTTCTCTTGCAAAATCATAGCCCTTTTCATCGAGCAAAATATCGCTTGTCGGCGCAAAACACACGCTTTCAACCTCGTTTGACGCAAGCATCGTTTCGACGTCTATCGTTTTTATGTTTTCGACGAGATCGTCAAAAAAGTTGATTCGATACGCCCTGCCCGACACGTCAAAAACGTCAACGATGTCGCCCCTCACTGCAAAATCGCCCTCATCCGCAACCATTGCCTGACGCTTATAGCCGGCAAGCGCAAGTTTGTCTGCAAGCGTTTGCGGAGAAACGACATCCTCTTTTTTCACACAAACGGAAAATTTTTTGACAAGTTCTCTTTTGGGGAAATGTTGCAACAAACTGTCGCAGGAAGTCACAACGACATCCGCCTCGCCGAACGCAATATCTTTCAATGCACAAATACGCTTTCGCATACTCTGTGCAGAAAAACTTTTTCTTGCAAGCAACACGTCGTCGCGATAGGGCAAATAATCGACTTTTACACCCCAACTTGCAATTTTTCTTGCAAGACTTTGCGCCCCGAGCGCATCGGCGGCGACAATTAATCTCCGCATGGGCAACTGCGACATTATGTGTATCTTTGCGCCCTCGCAAGCGCGCAATATACAAACTGCCGACAATTTGTCATCGGAAAGTCTTTTTGCGCTCATTCCTTGCAATGAGGCAAGTTTTTCGCCCATATTTTGAAGTTGAAATATCTTTGGAGTTTCCATTTTTTTGAAAATTTGAACGGCGTTTATTTTTTGTTCATGCGCTCCTGAATGCGTTGAATATCATCGCCCTCGATAAACATTTCAAATGCAACGACGGCGTTGTCAATTGCATTTTGCAAAACTTGTTTATTGTCAAAATCGACCTTTGAAAGCACAAAATCAATCAGTTCAACCTCGTGTTGTGCAAGTTCCTCTGTCTTTGTGCCTATCCTGACGCGTGCAAATTCCTGCGTGTTGAGTTCCTTGACAATGTTGCGCATGCCGTTGTGAGTGCCTGCGCTCCCATCGGATCTGACGCGCAATTTTCCGATTGGCAAATCAACGTCGTCGTAACAAACGACAAGTTCTTTTGCCTCGTCGACGTCGTATGTGCGCACGAGTTTTTTGACCGCCTCACCCGACAAATTCATGTAGGTTTGCGGTTTTGCAATCACAAAATCAACGCCATTGTACGTTGCTTTGCAAGTGAGCGCGTCGCACTCGGATTTTGCAATTTTGACTTTGCATTTTTTTGCAAGCGCGTCCACCGCCATAAATCCGACGTTGTGATAGGTGTTTTTGTACTTCATGCCGGGATTGCCCAGCCCTACGATGAGTATCATGGATATTATCCTTTTGTGATTAATATTTTGAAAACGCAAATTGCTTTGCAAGCGCTATTCCTGTTTGGGTTTTGTATCCTGTCTGACTCTGCCGATTGTGAACGAGCCGTCCTCTATGTCGCGTGTGACCGTCGTGCCTGCCGCAACAAACGCCCTGTCGCCGACGACGAGAGGCGCAACGAGATTGGTGTTTGCGCCGAGAAAACAATCCACACCGACGGTGGTTTTGTGTTTTTTTTGCCCGTCGTAATTGCAAAACACCGTTCCGCACCCGACGTTCGTTCGCTCGCCGACGTCAGCGTCGCCTATATAGCTGAGATGTGCACACTTTACTCCGTCGCGAAGCCGTGACGCTTTCACTTCGACAAAATCTCCCACTCTGCAGTCCTCGTCAACGGTTGCGTTGCGAAGCCGCGCAAACGGACCGACGCACGCGCGCGCATGCACGTGCGAGCAAGTGATATGCGAACAACTCACCTGTGCACCGTCAATCACGCTGTCACGAACATACGATGCAAAAATCGTACTGCCGTTCAAAATCGCACTTTCGCCCTCGATTGTGCAAAACGGTTTCAAAACGACGCCCTTTTCGATATTTGCCGTGTCGTCCACAAACGTCGTGTTTTTGTCGAGGATTTGCACCCCGCGTTGCAACAGTCCGTCAAGAATCTCGTCTTTGAGAAGATTATACACTATGTTGAAGGATTTTGCATCATCAATTCTCAAAAATGCGTTCCGCGCGCAAAATACGCCCTCATCCACGCTTTTCCCTATGCAAATTTTTGATGGCGACTCCTTTGTGCCGAGCCGTACGCACAACGCGCCCGACTTCTTCATACGATGCACAACGTCCTCAATGTCACGTTTTTTGACGAGCGGCATATCAAGCGTCAAAACGATGTTGATATATCCGTCCAAAAACGCGCATTCTTCCTTGTAAGCGGCCTGTTTTGCGATGCGGCATTTTTCCGCCTCGAAATCGGCAAATTCACGCAACACGAACTCTTCCGCTCGCCTGCCCAGCAACTCCATTTCGCTGTTTTCGGTCTTTACAAAAACAATATTATATTTTTCCATACCATACTATATTCATTTTTTGCAGAACCTTGTACACGATATTCCTTTCAAACTTTTCAAAATCACAGCGCGCAAAACGTTTGAAAAAATTTGCAAGAAAACGACATAATTTTTTGCAAATCGGACAGGTCGCATTGTATGGTGTTGTCGTTCGAGCGGGCAAATCTTCGTGGTGGCAAAAATAAAATCAACGGAGAGAACCTATGGATAACAAAACCAAAAAGATTGTATTTGTCATTGTTGCTTCAATCATATCACTCATCTCAACCGTGATCGGAATGGTGTTCGGCATACCGTCGGACGCAATCAAGGACGCGGTTGACGTCGACACGAGCATTGTCGAAACGCTATAATTTTTCTTGCGCGAGTTCTCCTTCCTCTCGCGCTATCGTCAAAAAAACCGCCTCGCGAATAGCAAGACGGCGCAGCGTAAAGATTGTAGCGAAATGCTTTTTTGAAACGTATCCTTCACATTGCACTCTCAACTGACCGACGCAAGCCCCTCGGACATAAAACGGCGGCGGATGCCGCAAAAGCATCCGCCGTATCGTATATGTTGCTGTATTATCATAAAATTATAATGAGCATATATACTCAATACATCGTTTTATCTCTTCTGTTGTCATTTCCTCATCGCTTTTTTCTGAATGAACAAGCGAATTGCGCATTCTTCTCAATTTTTGGAGCAGAAATATTGTCTTATTGTCTGAATATGGCACAAAATATCCCCATCCGTCATCGGCATACTTTGTTAATTCGGTGTTGCAATATTTGTCTATCATATCGACAAAATTGTCTAAATAAGTAAACCTACTTATCTTCTACAGCAAACGCAGTGCACGCGAGATATTCTCGAGCCAACTCTACGCCACATAGAATTTTGCAATCGGCAAGAAACAACTCCCACATTGGCGCATGATAGCGTTTTGCTATATTTTTACATAATAAT
>CAVABL010000078.1:0-6049 GCA_963586735.1 Firmicutes bacterium TM09-10 | reverse complement strand
GTATTATCCGAAGTATACTCATATCAATCTGCACAACGTGATTTGCTCGAATACGCTCGGCTCCATGATGTCGATATCGTATGAAAAATATACGATTGACAGCGGCAAGAATTATCGTTTTGTCGACGGCAATCTCGACGAAGACAAGAGCGGTGAATTGCTTGCCAAGAACGAAGAAAAATTCATGGAATATTTCTACAACAAGGGCTACAATTGCGTCGTCAATCAGACGGGATTCATGCGCGCGTACAACTGGCAGAAAGTTTCAAACGCAGGCTTGATAAAGACCGGAAATACAACACTCGATAATGTTATCGGCTCGCTTGCAGGCGCGGTAATTCGTGAAAACTCCGCTTTCAAAGATTACGTTTATGGCGAAAACGATGACGCGGCAATTTCCATTGCGTTCATCTGCTCGGGCATTGCGATGGACGTCGGAATCTTTGACGAACCATCGTATCTTGACTTGAATATGGCAGAGGATGAGTTTTATTCGATAGACACTCGCACGCTCAAGGCAGAGGGAAGCGGTTTGGCATACGGCGCGGCTGTGTTGCTGAAAGGATATTCGTTGACGCTGTACGGCTACAAGACAACCGCAAAAGTTTCGCCGTCGTCGACATACGTCATCAATGACGCGTTTATTGCGAGTTTGCACACCTGAGCGAATCGCAACGCATTTCACTCTTGCGACGGAAGACAATCCGCTGTGTGAGGGAAGTGAAAACGTCACTCAAAAATCAAAAAAAGAATCCTGCAAAAAACGCGGGATTCTTTTTTGATTTTAAGTCAATTTGTCAAACCGAACGAATCAAAACGGACATTTTGAATAGACCGCAACGTAGTCGACGAGAAAGTCTATCGGGAAAGTGCCGTCGGGGTTTTCGCTCACGCTGTTTGCAAAGAAGAAGTCGGGTTTTGCCGCCTCGCCGTCGCTGCCGCCGATTTCGATTGAAAGGAAAAGATAGTCGTCGTGTATCGTCGAAATGTACTTTTTGTCGGTGATTTCAAACACGAGTTGTCTGTCAAGATAGAAACGATAGTGGTCTTGCGTCCAATCCAAACCGAACGTGTGCCAATCGTCGTAAATCGCAACGTCCACACCTTTGACCATGTTTGAGTTTATGAACTGCTCTTGTTTTATATACGTGTTGTCACCGCCGGTGTCATAATCGCCGATATGCACCGCGCATTGATAAGTGTCTTTGTCGCTCGGCATAATCTTTTCAGTCAGTTTTGACGTTAACGGATTGTAATAGGGGGATTCCATGATGTCGATTTCCGCACCAGCAACATCAACGTCGTTGGTGTGCGCCCCCATACTCTGCGCCATGAGCCAGAATGCCGACCAAATTCCGCTTGCCTTGGGAAGATAACATCTCGCCTCAAAATAACCGAAATGCGTTTCAAACTTGTTCATTGTGTCGATTGCGCCCATGTAGTACTTGCCGTCATCTTTTTGAACGGTGCGCAAAACGAGATTGCCGTTTTCGGTGAACGCCTGCTCCTTGTCCCAATAGCCGCCTCTGCGAAGTTCGTGGTGAACGTTCCAAACGGTTTGGTCGAGTTCGCCGTCAAAATCATCGAAAAATATGCGATATTCGGTGTTGTCGGCATCCACCGCGCGCATTGCGATGTCGTTGTCATCACAAGCGGTGAAAAACGAACATACTAAAACAAGTGCAACAATGAGCAAAACTGCCGTTGTGACATTCTTTTTCATCATAATTTTCCCTCAATCGTTCGATATGTTTTTATCTTAACGAAAAATTTGTGCAAAGTCAATGCCGAAAATTTGCGCTTGAGAGAAAAAAACGGACGTATGCGCCCGCTTTTTCAAAATTTGAGTTTTGCAATGTGAGTTTGAAATTATTGTTTTTCAACGAATATCGATTTTGCAAAATCGTACAGCGCACTGCGCCACACCGACGGGGTGTGTCCGCCCGAGTATTTTTGACTCAAGTGAGCAATGCCGTTTTGTGTGAGTTTTTGCTCGATATACGGGAAAAACAGACTTGTCGAGGTGTCCGCATTGCCGATTGCAAGCATCACGACGTCGAAACTCTTTCCGTCTTCGTAGTTGAAATCGGGCACGGTCGTGTCGAACGATATTGTCGAATCGGCAAACCCCGACGGCGAAAACGCACCGACATAGTTGAAATCATCCTGATATTTGAACGCCGTGAGCAAAGCCTCGCGTCCGCCCATCGAAAAGCCTGCAATTGCCGTGTTTTGCCTGTCGGAAAGGGTGGGAAAATGCTCGTTGACGTATGGCATGAGCGAGGTGACGATTTCGTCCGCAGTTTTGTCAAACATCGTGCAATAATCGCTTGAAAATATGCTCGGCACATCGCCTGCCGTAACGTTGCTGTCCACATACACCACAATCATTGCGGAAACGCTTTGCTCGATTTGCAAATTTTGAATCACGTATTTTGCGCCGCAAAGTTTTTGCCACGTCGTGTAGTTGCAAGCCATGCCGTGCAAAAGATACAAAACGGGATATTTTGCATTTTCGTCGTAGTTTGCAGGCAGAGTTACGCTCGCCTTCCTTTCGGAGTTCGTCACGCTTGAAAAATAGGTTATTTCAACGTCGTCGCCGTACTCATAACCGTCTTTTGCCTCGTAAAACTGCTTTTCGACAGGCGCGTCGTCATCCGGTTGTGGCGTCGGCTCGGGAGCGTCCGTCTCAACGTTGCACGCAAAAAACAGACAACACGAGATGCATATCGTCAAAAAAAGCATTGTAAGTTTGAAAAGTTTGCGTTTGTCCATATTGCCTCCGTATGCAATCCTACGGTGAAAAATGTAGCATATCGGCAAACATTTTCAAACCGAATTCATGTTTTTTTTCAATATTAAGCAAAAATTAAAGGAACGCGTTGCGTCCCTTTTTTGCAAATTTTGCGTTTTGATTTTCGTTCAGGCGTTCTGTCTTTCGGCAAGCATACGTGCAAGAAACGCCTTCGTGCGCTCTTCCTTGGGGGCGGTGAAGATTTGCTCGGGCGCACCCTCCTCAACGATAACGCCGCCGTCCATAAACACGACTTTGTTTGCAACGTCGCGAGCAAACGTCATCTCGTGCGTGACGACTATCATCGTCAGCCCCGACAGCGCAAGTTGTTTCATGACTTCGAGCACTTCGCCTACCATTTCGGGATCGAGAGCGGAAGTGGGTTCGTCAAAGAGTATGACCTCGGGCGACATCGCGAGCGCGCGTGCAATGGCGACGCGTTGTTTTTGTCCGCCCGAAAGTTGACGGGGTTTTGCGTTGACGTACGCGCTCATCCCGACGAGGTCGAGATATTTCATCGCAACGGAGTTTGCCTCTTCCTTTTTCATTTTCAACACTTTGCGAGGGCCTATAGTGCAGTTTGCAAGCACGCTCAAGTTGTTGAACAGGTTGAAAGATTGAAAAACCATCGTCACTTTTTCACGGTATTTTGGCGCGCTTTTCGTCTTCGTCACGTCTTCGCCGTGGAAGAAAATCTCGCCGCGCGTCGGCGTTTCAAAAAGATTGATGCAACGCAATAGCGTCGATTTTCCGCTTCCCGACGAGCCAATTATGCAGGTTACGTCGCCTTTTTCGACGTCAAAATCAACGTCTTTGAGCACCTCGTGCGTGCCGAAAGTCTTGCCGAGGTGACGCACTTCGATGATTGGCGCATCATGCGATTGAACGTCGTTTGCATACTGCTCGATTTCACCGTTCAGGTCATCTAACGATGTGTTTTGCGTGTTTTCGGTTGCCATATCCGCAAATTCGCTTTGAGACGCATTGTTTTGTTCAATGATATCGACGTCACTCATTGTTCGTTTCCTCCCATTGTTTGTTTTTCACGCAACATGGATTCTGCATCCATGTTTTGCGAGCCCATAATCTGATAGTCGCTTTTGCCGTCCATTTTCTTTTCGACAAGGCGGAGTATGCGGGTTATGGTGAAGGTGAGTATGAAATAAATTGCCGCAACCACGAGGTAGGTTTCAAAGATTGCGTAAGTGTTGAGCGCAATGGATTTGCCGTAGAAGAACAGTTCGGTGAAACCGATGACGTTGAGCACCGACGTGTCCTTGATGTTGATGACAAACTCGTTTGCCACGCTCGGCATAATGTTGCGCAAAACCTGCGGAAGCACGATGTTCCACATGGTTTGCGAGTGCGTCATGCCGATTGCCTGCGCTCCCTCGAATTGCCCTTTGTCTATGGATATGATGCCGCCTCTGACGATTTCAGCCATATACGCGCCGGTGTTGATTGAAACGATGATGAGACCTGCAACCGTGACGTTCATCGTGCTGCCGTCGTTGATGAGCGCAGAGCCCCAGAATATGACCATTGCTTGCACCATCATAGGCGTGCCGCGGAAAACCTCGATATACGCCGACAGAATCACGTCGCCGATTTTTTTGAGAACGGCAAGCACCTTGTTTTTCGGCGCGTCAAGAGTGCGGTACATGCCTATCAAAAGACCTATAAACAAGCCCACGACAGTGCCGACGATTGCAACCAAAATGGTGTAGCCGACGCCTTTTAATATGGATAGATAATAGGTTTTGATGATGTTGCCTATGCGAGTGATGAATGTGGATTTTGTCGTTGCGTTGTCGGTCGAGTAGGTGTTTGCCTCGTCCATCATCGCAATGCGCTCTTCATTGGATATGCTTGCAAGAAGATTGTTGATTGCGCTCTTGTATTCGCAACCGTATTTCATGCCGATTGCGATTTGCGTGTCCTCCGCGCTTGCCTCGAATCCCGTGTCGTTGTTTTTGAGAGGGATGTAGGTGAGGTCGGAATTCGCGGCGCAATCCGCGCGAGCACCCGGCTCTTCGGCAACGTATCCGTCAATCGACTTTGCGTTGAGCGCAATCGTCATTTCGGGGAAGGTTTCCATCGGCGTGCCTGCAATTATGCCGTGAGCCGCCGCTTGCTCCTGAAGGGCGGTGTCGTGGAACGTGCCGTTTTGCGCAACCAGTTTCGCACCCGAAAAATCGTCGAGATTCTGCGCGTTTGCATACTTGCCGTCTTTGCGCACAACGATGACGAGGTTGCTCTCGTAATATGCGTCTGAAAAATCGATGGATTCACGTCTTTCGGCGGTCGGACTCATGCCCGCGATTATGAGGTCGTACGTGCCGATTTGCACGCCGGGGACAAGCGAATCCCAGTTTGTTTTGACAATCTCGAGCTCCTTGCCCAACGCCTCTGCAATGCGCTTTGCAAACATAATGTCGTAGCCGTTTGCATAGCCGTCGGCATTCGAGATTTTGACTGCGCCGTTTGCGTCGGTTTCCTGTGTGAAATTGAAGGGAATGTAAGCGCACTCGAGGGCAACGACCAACTTGCCGTTTGACTCCTCCTGCTTGTTGCATGCGCACAAAAGCGCAAGACTTGTTGCCAAAACCGACAAAATCAAAACGAAAACGATGATTTTGGAAGTCTTTTTCATTGTTGTTTCTCCTGCGAAAAGTATTTTGCAAATCGACGGGCAACGACATCGGGATAAAAAAATCCGCAATGCCAACAACATTGCGGATACAAAATATCGCTCAACGTTGATAGCGCTCCACCTTTCGGTGACAGTCCAACGCATATTTTGCGTTGTCCCAAGAGCGACCGTCCCAGACCGAACGAACCGTTCTTTCGGCGGATTTTCCTTTGCCACCGCGACGAAGTCTGCGCCGTCGGCTTGTCATAAAATCCGCACCTCTATCGAGATGATACGTTGAGTGTAGCATGCATCTTTTTGTTTGTCCAGCATTTGAAAGACGATTTTTTTTTGCAAATTGAAATCCGCATCGAAAGCGAAACGAAAAATCCTGACGGTTGAAAAAGGAAAAAGCGAATATTTTGTCAAATGCGGTATATATAAAAAACGCGCTTGTCTTGTTTGGAAAACAGTGCTATAATACGAAAAAACGGAGGCATGAATATATGGTTCTCGACAAAATTAAAGATATTATGGAAACCGAACTCGGCAAGAATAGAGACGAAATTACGCTTGAGAGCGACATCATCAAGGATTTGGGGCTTGACAGTCTTGACATCGTC
>CAVABL010000077.1:4557-6076 GCA_963586735.1 Firmicutes bacterium TM09-10 | reverse complement strand
CCGATTTTGGAGTGTACTTATTTTTTCAAATATATTGTTTTGTCATAAAAGCGATGTTCGTGTGTTTCATCGTCAAATCGTGGTCAAAATATCCACTATTCAGTGGCGTTTCACGTCAAACAAAATTTCCACATATAAACATATCCACACCCGATTTCATCCTTTCAATAATAGTTCTATAGAAAAATCTGCTATATAATGATTTACAAGTTAATTAATCACCCAAAATTTAGTTGTTGAATCGTTTGTAAAAACAATAAGGTTGTTTTTATATAATAATGAATCAAGGTCTCTTTCTTTCCATTTTCTTTCCATTGCCAAACGATTTGCATATCTCGTCGTATCTTAATTGCAAAATCATTATGTATACTCTTTTTTTTAATCGACAACTTGGTAAGGTAAATATTAATTGCAAAGAATTTATTTCTTTAAAACTTTTTTTGATTTGGCTTTATTTGTTTCGATTTGGGTTTTTATTTGATTTTAATATTTGCTTTGATTCGGTTTGATTCGGCTTTGTTTTTGATAAAACGAAACGATCTATGCGATAATTTGGAGATAGGTCGCCACCAAAAACAGCATCGGACCGACAAGCACGAAGATGTGGAACAGGCAATGCACATAGCGTTTGTGAACGCCGAAAACCGCTGCACCAAGGAGGCAGGAAACAAGTCCAGAGAGAAAGACCATACTCGTTGTCAAAGATATGCCTTTTGGCGAGAAATAAGCCGTGAAGAACGCCGCAAACATAAGTCCGCCGATGACGAACGTGGACGCAACGGACACTTTTCTGAAAATATCGAATTTATACAAGCAAAGCGCAAAAATCGTTATTGCGATGGCAAACGAAACCGCAAAAGCGACGTAACCGTATATATTGCCATACAATAAGCATGTTGAAGTCGCGCAAGCGATGACGTTGAGATTGACGGCAGGAAAATCGAGGGTGCGCCACGTAAGTTTCTTTTTCATGTCTTTCACGCCGTGATAGGTTGCAGATACTTCGAATTCGATTGCAATGAGCAAACATGAAATAACGCTCGTTGCGTATTCCGCCGCCGTTGACGATTCAAGCAGCATAAAAACCATGAAAATCAATGCCGCAACCGCGCCGAGAGCGTGCGAAACCGAATTGAACAACTCTTCTTTCGGCGTGTAGTACACAAGCCCGAAATCATTGTAGATTTGCTTCAATTCATCGGTGTTGTTTGGAGTTTTTAACCTTTCTTTTGCGCTCATAGCCACATAGTAAAACAAAACAACTGCCCATGCAAGCAATAATTTGCAATATATATTTCGTGTCGCAAAATTACTTTGATTTTTGTAATTTTCCCGATATTTCGTCGCATTGAGTTTCAATCGGCGGTGGAATTGTTCAATCGCCTTAAAACGCGCAGAAGAGATGCGAGGAAGGATTTTGTCGTTGCGGTGCGCCGAGGGTGTGCAAATCGCGTTTTGCGCCCTTAAAATGAAAAATTTGTCATAAGCTCTTGATATTTTGTTTATAAATTGTTATAAT
>CAVABL010000077.1:0-4547 GCA_963586735.1 Firmicutes bacterium TM09-10 | reverse complement strand
GTTATAATTGATTTAATTATTATTATTGAAATAATAACATATTATTACTAAAATATATTTTATGTAGGAGAAAAAATGGCAGAAGAAGTCAAACACAGTTATGACGCCGGTGACATTCAGGTTCTCGAAGGGCTTGATCCAGTCAGAAAACGTCCCGGCATGTATATCGGTTCAACGGACGTGAGAGGTTTGCATCATCTCGTCACGGAAGTCGTTGACAATTCAATTGACGAGGCACTTGCCGGCTACTGCACGCACATCGTCGTGGAAATCCTCTCGGACGGTGCGATTCGCGTCACGGACAACGGCAGAGGCATCCCCACCGGCATCATTGAAAAGGAAGGTAAATCGGCAGTTGAAGTCGTTTTGACAAAACTTCACGCCGGCGGCAAATTCGGCAGTGGAGGCTACAAGATTTCGGGCGGTTTGCACGGCGTGGGCGTATCTTGCGTCAACGCACTCAGCGAGTGGCTCGTGGCGGAGGTCAAGCAAAACGGCAAACTTTATCGCATCCGTTTCAACCGCGGCATTGCAGAAAGACCACTTGCGGTCGTCGGTGACGCAACGGACACCGGCACGACGATAACGTTCTATCCCGATGCGGAAATTTTTGAAACGCTCGAATTTAATTACGATACGATGAAAACTCGTCTTCGCGAGCTTGCGTACCTCAACAAAGGTCTCACAATTGAACTTGCCGACGAGCGCGTTCAACCCGAACGCAGAGAGGTGTTCCGCTACGACGGCGGCATCGTATCTTTCGTTGAAGAGATGAACAAGACGAAGGAAACCATTTTCCCCGAAGTCATCTATTTTGACGAGAAATACGTTGACAGCGAGATCGAAGTCGCAATGCAATATAACGATAGTTATTCGGATACAATTTTGGCGTTTGCAAACAACATCAATACCGAAGAGGGCGGCACGCATCTTGACGGCTTCAAAGCGGCTTTGACGAAGATAATCAACGATTACGGCTCGAAGGCAGGCATCCTCAAAGGGAGTGAAAAATTGAGCGGTGAGGACGTCAGGGAAGGTCTTACCGCTGTCATATCCGTCAAACTTGCAGAGCCTCAATTCGACGGACAAACCAAAACCAAACTCGGCAACAGCAGTATGCGTCAGGCAGTGGCAAAAGGCGTCACCGAGGGGTTTGGCACGTATCTTGAAGAACATCCGAGAGAGGCAAAGGAACTCGTGCTCAAAACTATCAACGCTCAAAGAGCGAGAGAGGCGGCGCGTATGGCGCGTGAGAGCGCGAGAAGAAAGAGCGCGCTCGAAAGCACGACGCTCCCCGGCAAACTTGCGGACTGCACCGACAAAGACCCCAAAAACTGCGAGATTTATCTCGTCGAGGGCGACTCGGCAGGCGGCAGCGCAAAGCAAGGCCGTGACAGACGTTTCCAAGCAATCCTTCCTTTGAGAGGCAAGATTCTCAACGTTGAAAAAGCAGCGCTCCACAGAGTGCTTGAAAACGAGGAAATCAAGGCAATGATAACCGCATTCGGATGCGGCATCAACGCAGAATACGACGAAAGTAAACTCCGCTACAACCGCATCATCTGCATGACCGACGCCGATGTGGACGGCAGTCATATTCGTATTTTGATGTTGACGTTCCTTTTTCGCTTTATGCGTCCGCTCATCGAAAACGGTCACGTATACATTGCGCTTCCACCCCTTTACAAGATTTCAAAGGGCAAGCAGGAACAATATTTCTACGACGACGAGAGCCTCGAAGCATACTATGCGGAATTCGGCAGAAAGAGCGGTGAACTTCAACGCTACAAAGGCCTTGGCGAAATGAACCCTGAACAACTTTTTGAAACGACGATGGATCCCAAACACCGCACGCTTTTGAAAGTCACCATGGAAGACGCAATCGAGGCAGACAAACTCTTCTCCGTCCTCATGGGCGAGCAACCCGAACTTCGTCGCGAATTTATCGAGCAGAACGCAAAACTCGTGACTGATCTCGACGTATAAGGAGGCAGTTATGGCAAATATAAGAGACGATCATAACAACGAATATATCAACCATCTTGCCAACTCCACCGTCAAACCCGTGGAGATCAACAACGAGCTTAAAAAGTCCTTTATAGCCTACGCCATGGCTGTCAACGTGTCGCGTGCAATCCCCGACGTCAGAGACGGTTTGAAGCCCGTTCATAGACGTATTCTTTATGCAATGAGCGAGTTGGGACTCACTCCAGACAAACCGTACCGCAAGTGCGCTATGGTCGTCGGTGAAGTGCTTGGTAAGTATCATCCCCACGGCGACAGTTCGGTTTACGACGCGTTGGTGCGTTTGGCGCAGGACTTTTCCATTCGCTGTCCGCTCATTGACGGACACGGCAACTTCGGTTCAATCGACGGAGATCCGGCGGCGGCATATCGTTACACAGAGGCAAGACTCTCCAAAATCGCTTTGGAGATGATAAGAGACATCGACAAAAAGACGGTTGATTTCTATCCCAACTTCGACGACACGCGCGAACAACCCGTAGTGTTGCCATCAAGATTCCCCAACTTGCTTGTGAACGGCTCGGACGGTATCGCGGTCGGTATGGCAACGTCCATTCCTCCTCACAACCTCGGCGAAGTCATCGACGCGTCGGTTGCACTCCTGAAAAATCCGGACGCAACAGTTGACGAACTCATGGAATATATCCCTGCTCCCGACTTCCCGACGGGCGCGCTTGTCTTGGGTAGACATTCCATAAAACAGGCGTATCGCACGGGTAGGGGCGCATGCATCCTGCGTGCAAAGGCGGAAATCGAGGAAATGGCAAACGGCAAGAGCCGCATCGTCGTCACCGAAATTCCATATCAGGTCAACAAAGCAAAACTCATTGAAAACATCGCAGACCAGGTCAAAGATAAACGGCTTGAAGGCATCAGCGATTTGAGAGAAGAAACGGACAGACACGGCATGCGTATCGTCATCGAACTCAAAAAGGACGTCAACGCGCAAGTGTTGCTCAATCAACTCTACAAGCAAACCCAGATGCAAACGACGTTCAGCATGATTATGCTCGCACTCGTTGACGGTGTGCCCCGCGTGCTCAATCTCAAAGAGATTCTTGAATGCTATGTTGCTCACCAAAAGGACGTCATCGTGCGCAGAACTCGCTTCGACCTCGAAAAAGCGCAGGAAAGACAACATATTTTGCTTGGTTTGACCATTGCACTCGAAAACATCGACGCTATCGTGGAACTTTTGAAGAAGTCGCGCGACAGACAGGACGCAATTGCAAAACTCATGGAGAATTACGGCTTGAGCGACAAGCAGTCGGCGGCAATCCTCGATATGCGTTTGCAACGTCTCACGGGGCTCGAAGTCGAAAAAATCAACGCCGAACTCGGAGACCTCGACAAGCAGATTGCTTACTACAACATGGTGCTTTCAAGCGACGAGGAAGTGAAAAACATCATCATCAAGGAAATCAGCGACATCAAGACACAATACAACACGCCAAGAATGAGCGAACTCACCTACGACTACGGTGATATCGACATCGAAGACCTCATCGAAAAGGAAGACGTTGTCATCTCCATGACTCACGGCGGCTACATCAAGCGTATGCCGGTTGCGGAATACAAGGCGCAACACAGAGGCGGCATGGGCATCACCGCTCACAAGGCAAAGGACGAGGACTTCGTCGAAAAGATTTTCACGTCGAACACGCACGAGAGAATTATGTTCTTCACAAATAAAGGCAAAGTGTTTACGCTCAAAGGATACGAAATCCCCGAGGCAACGCGCAACGCTCGCGGCAGGGCGGCGGTCAATCTTCTGCAACTAGAACAGGGTGAGAAGATTCAGGCGTTCTTGCAAATGCCCGAAGACAGAGAAGGCAAATTCCTCATGCTCGCAACAAAGAAAGGTCTCATCAAAAAGACTCCGCTCGACGAATACGATTCAATCAAGCGCAACGGCAAGATTGCAATCAAATTCAATGAGGACGACGAGCTTATCGGTGCAGTCATCACCGGTGGCAACGACGAGATTCTTGTCGCTTCGAGCAAAGGTATGAGCATCCACTTCAACGAGCAGGACGTGCGCCCCGTCGGAAGAACGGCAATGGGTGTCAAGGCAATGAACATCGCAAACGACGTCGACCTCGTTGCGTTTGATGTGGTGCATCCCGGCGACGAAATTCTCACCGTCACCTCAAACGGCTACGGCAAGCGTTCGTCAATCGACGACTATCCGATTCAAAACAGAGCAGGCAAGGGCGTTAAAGCAGGTACGTTCAACGACAAGACGGGCACGCTCGTCAGCCTCAAAGTTATTCCTGCCGACACCGACGTCATGATGATTACGGACAGCGGCGTCATCATCAGGGTGCAGGCGGACGAAATCAGCAAGATAGGCAGAGCAACGCAAGGCGTACGCATAATGAAACTCAAAGACGACAAGTTTAAAGTCATGGCAATTGCGCTCACACCTCACGAAGAAGAGGAAGATGAAGTTGAATACGACGAGGACGGCTTATCGGTGCAGTCATCACCGGTGGCAACGACGAGATTCTTGTCGCTTCGAG
>CAVABL010000076.1:0-6182 GCA_963586735.1 Firmicutes bacterium TM09-10 | reverse complement strand
GTAAATTACGGAGTGAGTTTATAACACATATAGGCATAAAAAAAATCAGTCACTCCACGCAAGAAGTGACTGAAAAAATGGCCTGCCTGATTGGAGTCGAACCAACGGCGTTTCGCTTAGGAGGCGAACCCTCTATCCTACTGAGGTACAGGCAGATATTTGATATTTTAGCACGATTTGAAAGTTATTGCAAAAGATTTTACGATAGAAAAGTGCGCACATATATAAAAATGCGAGTGCTTTTGCACTCGCATAGTTTTCTTGGTCGGAGTAACGGGACTTGAACCCATGGCCTCTTGACCCCCAGTCAAGCGCGCTACCAAACTGCGCCATACCCCGATCGATATTAAACCGTTTCCTTCTTTTGCAATCATTTCGTCGTCAATCGTGCGTTTTTTGCGAGAGCAACGAGATGACCGCTCCGTCGAACGTTTTTCTAAACAGCATAGGTATTGTAACGCAAAAGTTTGTTTTTGACAAGTTCTTTCGCAAATATTGAAAAAAATATTGCCATTGATCGTTCTATGCGCTTAAAACGTTTCTCTCACAAAGTCTTCGTTTGCATCGAGGCATATCGCGGGGAATCCCAAAACCGCTTTGCTGTTCGTTGCGGATAAATTTTCGCCATGCGTTTTGAAAACGGTTTTGCGATATTACGCCTTGTTTTTGAGCGTGTTTGCCATGTCGTTGTACGCTTTGGATATGGCTTCTATGATGTCGGGATGCGAAAAAGTGCGGTGATATACGATTGCCGTCTCGCGAATCATGCTTAGATTTTCTATCGGAAGTGCCACGAGCGATCCTTTGCTGATTTCCTTGTAGCACGCTCTCTTTGACAATATGGATACTCCGACGTCTTTCTTAACGAGGTTGCGGATAGTCGCTATGCTGTCCACTTCTATCGTAACGTCAAAATCGTCAAGCGACTCTCCTATCGACGTGAGCGCACTTTCAAACTTCTCGCGAGTGGACGACGACGGAAGGCGCAGAATAAGGTGTTGCTTTTTGAGTTCGGGAAGAGTGATTGCCGTCTTTTGGGCAAGCGGATTTTTCGGGGATGTCATACAAAGCAATATATCCGTGTCTATGACCATAAAGTTGAATGACGGATTGGTGGGTTTTTCCTCGATAATGGCGATGTCGATTTCAAAATTTTCCAACATATCATAAAGATTTTTTATGTTGTCAGTTATCAAAGTTATGTTGACGTTATCGTCGCCTATCGCCATTTTGGACAATGCTTCCACCATAAATCCGCTCTCTTGAGTGTGCGTGATGCCTATGCGAATTTTGTTGATTTTGTACTTGGCATTTTTGATTTTCTCTTGCATTCTTTCGGCAAGCGCTTTCATGCGTCGTGCGTACAACAATGCGATTTCACCCTCTTGCGAGAGGATAAGTTCACCTTTTTTTCTCAAAAAAAGCGGCGTGTTTAATTCCTCTTCCAACTTTTTTATGTGTTGGCTTACGGCAGGTTGAGTGAGCGACAAAATCTCGCCTGCTTTCGTAAAATTTTTGGTTTCACACACGGTGATGAGTGTGTCCAGTCTATCGTCAAGCAATGACATATTCAACCTCTGTTATTACGGATAGTTATCAACATATAATTAACCATAATTTGACTTTATGTTGACAAAATCATAGCATAGCATTACGAACTTTGCAAGACAAATCCGAAAAACAAACGGGAAGTCGAGGTGAAAAGATGTTGTTGCAAAATTTTTCAAGCGTGTCGCAAGTCATAATATCCGTTGCGATTATGTTGATTGCGGGATATACGATGTCACGTTTGACAAAAAAATTAAAACTTCCGAACGTGACGGGATATATTGTCGCGGGCATATTGATAGGTCCGTATTGCATCAACGTTATTCCGACAAAAGTCGTCGAGGGTATGAGTTTCCTTGCAGATATCGCGCTTGCGTTTATTGCATTCAGCACGGGTGAGTTTTTCAGGATGTCCACCCTCAAAAAGAACGGCGGAAAAAATATAATCATAACGATTTTCGAGGCTCTGACGGCTTCCGTCGTCGTGTTTTTGGTGACGTACTTTGCGCTCGGACTCGGTTTGCCGTTTTCTATCGTGCTCGGCGCACTCGCGGCGGCAACGGCTCCCGCTTCCACTATGATGACGATACGGCAAACCAACTCGAAGGGCGATTTCGTGGACACGCTTTTGCAGGTTGTCGCGCTTGACGACGTCGTCGGGCTCGTGGCGTTTTCCGTGGCGATTGCGGTTGCGACGGCTTCGCTTGCGGGCACCGTCACGGTCGGCAACGTATTGTTGCCCGTCGTATATAACGTCATTGCGTTCGTTGTCGGAGGCGCACTCGGATTTTTGCTCAAACTGCTCATATCCAAACGTTCGACGGACAATCGTCTTATCATTGCAGTTGCAACGATATTCGGATTTTGCGGAATATGCTCGTTTGTGGATGTGTCGCCGCTGCTCGGCTGTATGGCAATGGGCACCGTGTATATGAACGCGTCAAACGACGACAGGCTTTTCAAACAACTCAACTACTTCTCGCCGCCGATCTTGCTGTTGTTCTTCGTGCGGTCGGGCGTAAACTTCAAACTTGACGCGCTTGTCGGCACCGGGCAATCGGTGGGAGGTGTGTCCCTGCTGGTGATCGGCATCGTGTATTTTTTCGTGAGAATACTCGGCAAATATGGCGGTTCGTTTCTCGGCTGTCTTGTCACAAAAAAGGACAAAAACGTGCGGAATTACCTCGGGCTTGCGCTAATTCCGCAAGCAGGAGTTGCTATAGGACTTGCCGCACTTGCGTCGAGGACTATCGGCGGCGACACCGGCAGTGCGCTCGAAACGATAATACTTGCATCGAGCGTGCTTTACGAACTTATCGGCCCTGCTTGTGCAAAACTTGCGCTGTATCTGTCAAAATCATATTCCAACGACATAAACGTCGTCGTGCCCGACGATAAGGTGGAAGAAACGGCACAAAAGAACGACGTTGAAGTGCTTATAGACAAAATCAACCGTATCAGACAGACTTTGCCGCCGCCGGAACCCGTCCAAGAGGACGAAAAAGCGTTTGACGAAGCCGCAGAAGAATATTATTTGCTCAATTCAAGACAGCGCGTAAAGAGATAGGAGGTGTAAAAATGAATTATATCGATCCGCTTGCCAAGGTTATGGGGGAATGGGCGTATACCGTCACGGTGTACTCCATATTGTTGAGAGTGTTGGTTCCCGTACTGTTTGCGTTTTACGTGGGGTGTGAAAGGTCCACGAAAGGACATACCGCAGGACTTAAAACGTTTATCCTTCTCTCGATTTCGTCAACGGCATGCATGTTGATTGACGCGAGTTTCGGACTAAAAGTGCCGGTATGCTCCGTGGGCGCGATAATCGGCACGGCAATGCTCGGCGGAAACTCAATACTTTTCGGTGCAAAAAACCAAATCAAAGGGCTTACGACGTCGGCGTGGCTGTGGTCGTGCAGTATTTTCGGACTTATTGCAGGCGCAGGACTATACACGATTGCGCTCGTGCTGCTCGTGGTTTACATCGTGATTTTGCAGGCGTTCCCATCGCTTGAAAAATACTTGAAACAGCGCTCGAATCACTTTGAAATACATCTTGAATTGCTGTCCAAAAACGACTTGCAGGCTTTTATGTCCACACTGCGTCAACTTGGCATGCGTATAGACGACGTGGAACTCAATTCTGCCTTCATCAACTCGGGGCTCAGCGTGTATTCTTTGCGACTTTCAATCGAAAGCAAAGAACTCAAAAAATACAAAACGCACGACGAGATAATCGAGGCGTTGAGAAGCATCGAATATATACACTACATCGAAGAAATAAAATGATTTGATTTTGGGAGGTCGGGAGGGAGCAGGTGACGGCTTGCACTCGCAAGCCGTTGCCAAACGAAAACTTTAGTCTTAAATCAAAATAAAAACACAGAAACGACGTTCGTCGACGCAAAAAAAACGGCATCGTTTCGTAAAAAAGAAACGGGGGTAAAGACGCTCCCGTTTCTTTGTCGTCAAAACATTGCAAATCACGAAAAATCAATAGTTTTCTTCGCGGATTTCAAAATAGGATTGCGGATGAGCGCAAACCGGGCAAACGTCGGGAGCGGCAGTTCCGACGACGATATGACCGCAATTGCGACATTCCCACACTTTGACGTCGCTCTTTTTGAAGACTTCCTGCGCCTCGATGTTGTGAAGCAACGCGCGATATCTTTCCTCGTGCGCTTTTTCGATTGCGCCGACCATGCGGAATTTCTTTGCCAAATCTGCAAAACCCTCTTCCTCTGCGGTTTTTGCAAAACTTTCGTACATGTCCGTCCACTCATAGTTTTCACCGTCTGCGGCGGCGGCGAGATTTTGAGCGGTTGAGCCTATGCCGCCAAGTTCCTTAAACCACATTTTTGCGTGTTCTTTTTCGTTGTCGGCGGTTTTGAGAAAGATGTTTGAGATTTGCTCGAATCCGTCCTTTTTTGCCTTCGATGCAAAATAGGTGTATTTGTTTCTTGCCTGCGACTCCCCCGCAAACGCTTCGAGGAGATTCTTCTCGGTTTGAGTTCCTTTATACTTGTTGTCCATATACAACTCCTTTTGTTTTTTGCGGCACGTTTTGCCACTCTTAAAAGGTATAACATCAAACTCGATTTTTGTCAATATTCCGCACGGACGTTGCGCTCGCACGCAACGGTGCGAACAATCGAGCGGTTTAGATGACTTGTTTTTACGTTGCGGCACACATTCGGATAAGTTAGATGAACGAAAACTTTTTACGGCAAAATTAAATCGCAAAAAAAATATCGCAATAGAATGCCAAAATGTTTGCCAAACGCAATTTATTTGTGTACAATATGCTCAATTGGCTTGAATGAGCGCGCTTTTGCCGCTTTTCGATTTCAAGCAAATACGAAGCAAACGGAGATAGTACGACACCATGGACAAAGTTGCACTGCAAGCAAAAATGGACGAGCAAAAATGGAATGACAGCGTGAACAATCACCGCGATATGTGCGGCGCTTACGATTATTGCGCATATTGCGACAAAAACATCCCCTATCCCTGCGCAACGGCGTATGAAAATATGACGATGAAAAAGACGCAGGCCTTGCAAGCGAACAAGACCGCAAAGGTTGCAAAGAACGTTGAAAACGTGATTGACGTGCACACTTCTCTTGGCAAAAAATTCGATTACGACAAAGTTATGGCAAAAAAAGCGGCGCGCAAGAGCCTCACGTTTGCCGAAAAATACGCATTGTCCGACGACATCGTCAAGGAGCGTTACGCAATCCTCAAGGACGCACTCACCGCAACGGCAAAAGGCACGCCCAAAATCAAGAGCCGCATCAGCAAACAATGCGATACCTATAGACGCGAGGGCGACATCGTTGCAAAAATCACCATCATCGGCACGTCACTGCGCGTGAATCTTCCCCTCGATCCAGACGCAGAGGAATTCAACGACGGACGCACGCCCCATACCTCGACCGGACACAAAAAAGTGTACGAGGACGTCCCCTTCCAATTCAAAGTCAACAGCAAACTCGCCCTCAAACGCGCGCTTGCGCTCGTCGATCTCGTAAAATAACGTTTTCACGAAAGATAAAACCGAAAGCCGTCTTGCAAAAGGCGGTTTTTACGTTTGCGATTTGTGAAACGAAAACGTAAAACCGACCTGAAAAACTCATTGGAAATACCGCTCCGAAACTCGAGAAAATTTTTTGCCGAAACTTGAAAAAAATCGTTGACATATGGCGAAAATATGATATCATAACAACTGTTTTTTGAGAGGAAAGCAGCAAAATCGCATGGTTTTGTAAGGCGCGTAAGTCAATGCTTTTGCACTCATAAAAACGGCAAAATCGCATGGTTTTGCATCAATAAAAAGGACCTGAAAAGGCGTTTTTCTTTTTGGCAGACTTCGGTTGCTAAAAAAAAACGCCTTTTTTTTGTTTTTTTGAGGCAAAAAAAGACAAAAACCTCCTCGAAAAATCACATGTCGTTCACGTGATAAATATGTCGCAAAATCGCGTGAATCGAGCGAAAAAACACATAAAACACGCAAAATAACGCGTGAACATATGCAAAAAAAGCAAAAAACATAAGAATACAAAAATTCACCCTTGGAGGCATACATATGAGCAAGTACATTTTCGTAACGGGCGGCGTGGTGTCAGGACTTGGCA
>CAVABL010000075.1:0-6185 GCA_963586735.1 Firmicutes bacterium TM09-10 | reverse complement strand
ATCACGGGCGTTGACAAGGAACTTTTGGAAATGGCAAAGGTTTACAAAGTCAAACGAACGGACGTTGTGAAAAGCATATATCTTCCATCGATTGCGCCCTGTCTTTTCGACACGAGCAAGTCGACGCTCTCGCTCACGCTCAAAGTGGTGGTTGCGGCAGAGATTCTTGCGTGCGTATCGAAAAGTATCGGCGGCAAAATTCAGACGGCAAACGCAACGTTTGAGGTTGAATATTTGCTTGCCTGGACGCTCGTCGCAATCGTATTCGCGTTTGTGCTCGAAGGCGTCGCGGCAATCTTGAAAAAGATTTGGGAGGCGAGAAGATGAGCGACATTATCGTCAAAAAATTCGTATGCGGATATGAGCAAAAGACCATATTCGACAACTTTGACGTCACTTTCGAGCAAGGAAAAATCAACGTTGTTTTGGGCAGCAGCGGCGTTGGGAAAACGACTTTGCTCAACGCTCTTGCAGGACTCAAAACCTTTGACGGAGAAGTCGTCGGTTGCGAGAGCGGTGTGAGTTACATTTTTCAAAAAGACAGGTTAATACCGTCAATTTCGGTGTATAAAAACCTTGATTTGATATTAAAATCGGTTGTCAACGACAAAAACGAACGCAAAAAAATGATTGAGCAAACCGCAAAAGACCTTGAAATTTTCGATGTTCTCAAAAGTCTTCCGAGCGAGATAAGCGGCGGACAGGCACAAAGAGCGAGCATGGCAAGAGCGTTTTTGTATCCCTCGGACGTGTTGCTTTTGGACGAACCGTTCAAAGCGCTCGACACCGCGCTCAAAGCAAGGCTCATAAAGCAATTCGTCGCTCTTCAGGCGAGGACGCAAAAGACGGTCGTTTTCGTCACGCACGCAATCGACGAGTGCTTGCTTTGCGCGGACAATTTTTTCGTGCTTGACGGTTGCACGGTGAAAATAGTCTTGCAAGGCTCGATCCGATCGGACAAGAGCGGCAGGGCGTTGACGGACGAATCTCTCGAGCGCGTCAGACTGGATTTGTTGAATTCTCTCGTGTGACAAACCGCAAACTCGATTTGCCGAATTCTCTCGTGCGACAACCCCGCGCTCGATTCGTTGCGTTATCTCGCGCAGAGCAAGGTTTAACGCAACTGAGCGGAAATTCTTCAAGTAACTTTTCGAACTAAACGCAACTTAAACGTTGCGTTTGCTTTGAGAATTTGCCGTGAAATTCTTTAATGCAAAATACACGCTCCAATCGCTTGACTTTTTGCTCGGCGACTTATATAATAAAGAAACTTTATATCATATTCGCGTAACTTACTGGCGCGTGTGGGTATAGAAAAACGAGTCAGGAGAATCAAAATGAAAGAAGGAATCCATCCCAATTACCATGACGTCACAGTCGTGTGTGCATGCGGAAACACATTCCAGACGGGTACAACCAAAAACGTCAACGAACTTCGTGTTGAAATTTGCTCAAAGTGCCATCCGTACTTCACAGGCAAACAAAAACTTGTTGACACCGGTGGACGCGTCGACAAATTCAAGAAGAGATACAATCTCGACTAACAAGTTGGTGCAGGCACGATACAGTGCCTGCATTTTACTATTTTGACGTTGAAAGAAACATGAGCGAAAAAAACACAAAAAAAGTCAAAGAGCCGAAGCCGAACAACGTTATCGACAGAAAGACTAAAATCGTGCGCAGGACGAACATCGGCGGGCAAGCCGTGCTCGAGGGCGTCATGATGAAGGGGGCGCGCTCGATTGCAACCGCGGTGCGCACGCCCGACGGCGACATCACCGTCGAGTGCAAGTACACCAAAGACGCAAAACAGCGCAACGCGTTTTTGAGGTTGCCGTTTGTGAGGGGCGTCGTCAATCTCGTCACTCAACTTTTTCAAGGCACGGGCATAATGATGCGTTCCGCCGAGGTTTACGGCGACTATGCCGAGCCGTCCAAGTTTGACAAGTGGGTTGCGGACAAACTTAAAATCAATCCTATGAATATTCTCATGGGATTTTCCGTCGTGCTCGGCGTTTTGCTTGCGGTGGGGTTGTTCGTGTTTTTGCCGAACGTGATAGCGGGCGCAATATGCGACAACATAGGAGCAATTGCAAATTCGTCGCTCAAAAGTCTTTGGTACAGTCTTATCGAAGGCGGCGTGATGCTTGTGATATTCGTCTGTTACATTCTGCTCGTCACGTTGATGAAGGACGTGCGCAGGGTGTTCATGTATCACGGCGCGGAGCACAAAGTCATCTCGTGCTACGAAAGAGGGCTTGACCTCACGGTCGAAAACGCAAAGCACATGCCCCGAGAGCATTCTCGTTGCGGCACGACGTTTTTGTTTTTCGTCATAGCGGTGAGCATAATGGTGTTCGTGCTCGTCAATTTTATGCTTGAAAAGTGCGGGCTTGTCGTGCCGAAAACGGTTGGCGGCTACAAGGTTTTGAACGCGCTCATAAAACTCGGATTCAAACTGTTGTTTTTGCCTGTTGTGGCAGGCATATCCTACGAACTTCTCAAACTGCTTGCAAAGAGCGATTGTCTGTTCGTTCGCATATTGCGCGCACCGGGCATGGCGCTTCAAAAACTCACCACCAAAGAGCCGACGGACGACATGTTGGAGGTGTCGCTCACGGCGTTCAAAACCGTGCTTGCCATGGATGAAAATCCGAATCTCGAGGAGAAAAAATTTGATATAAAAGTGCCCTACGGCGTTGCAAGAGCAAAACTTCAGGACGTCGCAAAGGGCGCGGACGATTCGGACATCGACTGGTTGCTCGTTGAAGTGACCGGCAAAAAGAGGAGCGAACTTCAATCTTTGAAGACGCTCACGAAGGCGGAATTCGACAACGCCGAGGCGATTGCGAAGAGGATGTTCGACGGCACTCCGCTTCAATACGCGCTCGGATATTGCGAGTTTTACGGCATAAAGATTGCCGTCAATCAAAACGTGCTCATTCCTCGTCCCGAAACGGAGGAACTTGTCGAAAAGGCGATTGCGACGATAAAGGAAAAGAGTGAAAACAAAAAGTGCGACGTGCTCGATTTGTGCACGGGCAGCGGCGCGATTGCGGTTGCGATTGCAAAAAACACGAACGCAAACGTGAGCGCGTGCGATGTCAGCGTGGGCGCAATCGACGTTGCGCTTGCAAACTCTCTCAACACGGGAGTGCGCGTCGATTTTTCAAAAGGCGATATGTGGAGCGCGGTTGCAAACAAGAGTTTTGACGTAATCGTGTCCAATCCCCCGTACATTCCGACGTCTGATGTTGCAAAACTTGACGCAAAAGTCAAGGATTTCGAGCCGAAACTTGCGCTTGACGGCGACAGCGACGGTTTGAAATTTTATCGCATAATCGCGTCAAAACTTGACGAGCATCTCAAAGAGGACGGCGTTTTGCTGCTTGAATTCGGCGTGAATCAGGCGGAGGACATAAAGCAAATATTTGACGCTTACGACGTTGACATAATCAAGGATCTCGAAGGTCTTGATCGCATTGCGGTGGTGAAAAGATGAAAATATCCGACGGAATGATTTTGAAACTTGACAAAATCGAGGCGAGATGCCACGAGGTCGGTCAACTGTTGTCTTTGCCCGAAAACATCTCCGATCAGGAGAAATTCAAGGCGCTTTCAAAGGAACATTCCGATCTTTTGCCGATTTGCGAGATATATTCCGTTTTCAAAAAGCACAGACAGGATTTTGAGGATTGCGAGGCAATGGCGGCGGCAGAAACCGATGCGGACATGAAATCCTTGCTCAAACAGGAACTTGACGATTTGCGCGACGCTCTCGACAAGGACGCAAACGACCTCAAAATATCCCTCTTGCCCAAAGATCCCAACGAGGACAACAACGTGATTATGGAAATACGCGCGGGCGCGGGCGGAGACGAGGCGGCGTTGTTCGGGACGGAACTGATGAAAATGTATCGTCATTACGCCGAAAACAACCGCTGGAAAGTCGAGGAAGTCAACATGAATTACACCGAACTCGGCGGCGCAAAGGAACTTGTTTTCATGATTACGGGCAAGGGCGTATGGGGCAAACTCAAATTCGAGAGCGGCGTTCACAGAGTGCAACGCGTTCCCGAAACCGAATCGCAGGGCAGAGTGCACACCTCAACCGTCACCGTGGCGGTGCTTCCCGAGGCGCAGAATGTTGAGGTCAATCTCAACGAAAACGACATCAAGGTCGACACCTATCGTTCGGGCGGCGCAGGCGGACAGCACGTCAACAAGACGGAATCCGCAATCCGCATGACGCACATTCCCACGGGCATCGTGGTTGAGTGTCAGGACGAGAGAAGTCAGATAAAAAACAGGGAAAAAGCGCTCAAAGTGCTCAAATCGAGGGTATACGATTTTTATCAGTCGCAAGCCCAAAAGGAGTATGCCGAAAATCGTCGCGCTCAAGTCGGCACGGGCGACAGAAGCGAGCGAATAAGAACTTACAACTTTCCGCAAGGAAGAGTCACCGATCACCGCATAGGGCTCACGCTTTACAACATAGACAAGTTTATGCTCGGCGATCTCGACGAGATGATATCCGCGCTTCAGATTGCGGTGCAAAACAAGATGCTTGAAAACATCGATTAGGAGGAAATATGCTGGTCGAATACAACAAACGCAACCATTTGCTCGAGGAGCACAACTATCAGCCGTCTTTGCAGGACGTTGCCCGTCCGAATTTGCACAGGCAGATTTTCACGTACGGCAAAATCCCCAAAATAGCGTTCAACATGCGCCACGTGCCTATGGAGTGTCCGAAGGACTTGTACATTTCGGACACGACTTTCCGTGACGGACAACAGGCAATGGAGCCGTTCAAAGTCAAGGATATAGTCGAACTTTACAAAATGCTTCATCGTCTCGGCGGCGAGAACGGCATAATCAGGCAGAGTGAATTTTTCCTTTACAGCGACAAGGACAAAGAGGCGGTCAAAAAGTGTCTCGACCTCGGTTACGATTTCCCCGAAGTCACGAGTTGGATACGCGCCAACGAAAAGGACTTTGAACTCGTCAAGCAATTCGGCATCAAGGAAACGGGCATTTTGGTGAGTTGTTCGGACTATCATATTTTCAAAAAAATGAACATGACGCGCCGTGAGGCAATGGACAAATATTTGTCCGTCGTCAAAATGGCGCTCGACAAGGGCATCGTGCCTCGTTGTCACTTTGAGGACATCACGAGGGCGGACTATTTCGGTTTTGTCGTTCCGTTTGCAATCGAACTTATGCGTCTTTCAAGAGAGAGCGGCATTCCGATAAAAATCCGCGCTTGCGACACTATGGGTTACGGCGTGACCTACCCGGGCACCGCCATGCCGCGCAGCGTACAGGGCGTCATTTACGGTTTTCGTTACTATGCGCAAGTGCCGAGCGAGCAACTCGAATGGCACGGACACAACGACTTTTACAAGGCAGTCACCAACAGCGCGACGGCGTGGCTTTACGGTTGCTCGACCGTCAACACGACTTTGCTCGGCATAGGCGAGCGCACGGGCAACACTCCGCTTGAAGCAATGGCAATCGAATATGCGTCTTTGAGGGGCACGACAAACGGAATGAATCTTGAAGTCATCAGCGAGATAGCCGACTATTTCGAGGACGAAATGGGTTATCACATTCCGCCGCAAACGCCGTTCGTCGGCAAAAATTTCAACGTTACCAAGGCAGGCATACACGCCGACGGTATGCTCAAAGACCAAGAGATTTACAACATTTTCGACACAGAAAAGATTCTCGGCAGACCTCCGAGAGTCGTCGTTGATGCGTTCAGCGGCCTTGCGGGCATTGCGTATTGGGTGAACGCCTATTACGAGTTGCCGTCCGACGCAAAAATCCAAAAGAGCGACGACCTCGTTGCAAAAATCAAGGAATTTGTGGACAAGGAGTACGCAAACGGGCGCACGACGGCAATAAGCGACAAGGAGTTGGACGCGATTTTCTCGCTCATCGCCCCCCAAAGACACGCTTATTTTGTCGGCATAACCAAGAAAAAGTGATTCTATCCGCTTGTTTTTTTCGCCGCTTGAAAAAAGTGTGCGGATTTGCAAATTGCGGGTTGAAATTGCGCAACAATTTATATATAATATCATTGAAATAATATAAGCGGAGGTGCTTATGATCAAATTTATCTCGGGCGCAAAGGGCACGGGCAAGACAAAAATCATCATCGACATGGCAAACGACAACGT
>CAVABL010000074.1:0-6213 GCA_963586735.1 Firmicutes bacterium TM09-10 | reverse complement strand
AAATCACTGCGTGATGATATCCACGCTTTGCGTGGGTTGAGGATAAATTGAAATTATCCGCTCGCGTTATAGGGAGCATGGGGGAAGAAATGCGTTGGTGGGGGCGGGTAAAATGAGGCGGTGATTCACAAAGTAGATTTTGCATCAAATTTTGCTGTGGGATTTGCTTTGGGAATTGGCGATGAAATAATGTGATTCAAATCTATTGATAATTAAAATGATTTTGTGTATAATATTTTTAAGTTTGCGCATATGCGTGGCGTGTGCGCGTGTGAGGAAAATATGAAAATCTGCGGTGACTATCACACTCATACTTTCGCAAGCGACGGGCGGATGAACGTCAACGCGCTCGCAAGGCGCGCCACCGACGTCGGTCTTTTGGAAGTTGCCGTGACCGATCATAGTTTTGCAAGCACGATTTTTCATATGACGCGGCGCAAGTGGCAAAAACAAAAGGCGCAAATCGCACGTGTCGAATCGAACGTGAAAGTGTTGCACGGAATCGAGGCGAATCTTGTGAATCAAAAAGGGGATATCGACGTCCCGAGCGACGTGATTTGCGATTGCGACGTGCTTGTCGTCGGGTTTCATAGATATATAGGTTTTTGCGGCGAAAGGCGCGGCGGATACGACAGAAAATGGCTTTTTCAAAACGGTTTTTGCGGTTTGGACGCGCGGCAAAAACTCGTTGAGGCAAACACGGCGGCGTACGTTGAGGCTATGGACAAGTTTCCGATTGACGTGATTTCGCATTTGAATCACAGAGCGTTGGTCGACGTGGGCAAGGTGTGCAAAAAAGCAAAAGAGAACGGCGTTTTTGTCGAACTCAACGAAAAACATCTTGACGCAATAGAAAAATATGCCGACGTTATGGTTGAAAGCGGTGTGAATTTCATCGTCGGAACGGACGCTCACGGCAAGAAAAAAGTCGGGAAAACGGACAAAATCGCGAATTTTGTCGGAAAATATAATATACCGCCCGAAAGAGTTTTCGGTGTGGACGGGAATATGCCCGTGTTCAAGGACAAAAAAGAGTTTCAAAGAGGATAAAAATGAGCTTTAAGGACGACGCGCGAAGAGAATTGCTGGGAGTTTTGCCCAAAAATCACGATGAAATAATCGCGTTTTTGAGCGCGCTTTGCAAGACTTGCGGAAGCATCGAAATCGTCAAAAAAAGATGCAATCTGTGCTTGTGGCTCGACGACTATGAAGAGGGACTGAAGGTCGTGGAACTCTTCAAAACGCTTTATCCCGTCGATTTTGAATTGTCGTTGGACAAAACGAAAAACGGCGCGGAGGCTTGCTCGGTGCAAGTGCCGTCCGGGTTTTCTAAACAGGCTTTTGAAGACTTGTGTCTGATGAAGATAAACGCGGACGAATATTTGAGTTTCGTTGAGGGTGTGGCGCCCGATCTCGTGGCTACGAACGCCTGTAAAATCGCCTATTTTAAGGGGCTGTTTCTCGGCGCGGGAAGCGTGTACGTTCCGTCGACGTCCGATCAGGAAGAAAAAAGAGACGGCTATCACTTTGAATTGCAACTCGACGACGAATTGTTTGCCGACGACGTTATGGAATTGCTCAGCGATTTGCGCATAAACACGCGTATGAGCGATAGGGGCGAACATAAACTCGTTTACGTCAAGGACAAGGACGAAATCGTAAAGGCACTCGCAACTCTCGATCTTGCCGATTGCGTGCTTAAACTGCAATCCATCATCGACGAGAGAGAGACGTCGAACAGTTTGAACCGCGTGATTATATGCGAGACGGCAAACCTCGACAAGACTTTTACGGCGGCAAGCAAACATCTGCTTGCTATCGGCGAACTCAAAAACAGAGATTTGTTTGATACGCTGCCAGTGCAACTCAAACAAACGGCGGAGGCAAGGGCGCAATATCCCGAGGCTACGTTGAGCGAACTTGCCGATATACTCGGAGTGAGCAAGAGTTGTTTGAATCATAGACTGAGAAAAATCGTGGAAATGGCGGACCCGGGGTGATTGCGCGGGATTGCGCTTGTTCTTCCTCTACAATGGGGTTGGGGAGTGAAACTTGAAATAGATGTGCCCCCTCTTTTCCTCCCGGGCTTTTCTCCCACCACTCAATTAAGGGTAATTCTCTGCAAGAGTAAACGTCGTTCGCGGGGGAGACATTCGGCACGCGCATAGATACGGGCAGTCCACTCATTGTGTCACTCGTTCGCGGACGGAAAAATCCCAGTTCGTCCGCTCGCTTGTACTAAACGTCAGGCTTGGCGCTCACGGGCTCGCCGCCGTTGCGGCTCGTGTTCCGTCTGCGAAGGAGCACATTCCGTGTATAAGTGGGCAACGAATGAGTGAGGACTTGGAATTGTCCGCTTGCGCACGAAGTGCGCTTCACCAAGCAGAGAATTTGGCGAAATTGGGGCAAGAGTTTTTGTCCGTGCTTGATGGGATAGCACAAATTGTCTGCGCGGTTTGAGCAAGCCGATTGCGTGCATGGCACGCATTAAACAAACAAAAGATATTGCACGCAGAGCGTGCAAAAGGAAATAAAATGACGGATTTTGTGCATCTTCATCTTCATACCGAATACAGTCTTCTGGACGGGGCGGTGCGGCTTTTGCAAGTCGTGCCCGATCCCAACGATCCCAAAAAGACTATTAAGACGCATCCGCTTTGCGACGCGCTTAAGGCACGGGGGATGAATGCGGTGGCTATCACCGATCACGGCAATATGTACGGCGCGCATACGTTCGTTTCGGTGTTGAGAGCGGACGGCATCAAACCTATCATAGGACAGGAATTTTACGTTGCCGACGATATGTACGAAAAGACCGCAGAGGTGCTCAAACAACGATATCACCTCGTGTTGCTCGCAAAAAATATGACGGGCTACAAAAACCTGATGAAACTCTCCTCGCTTGCGTTTGTGGACGGTTTTTATATGAAACCGCGTATCGATTTGAAGCATATAAGGGAGCATAGCGAGGGTCTCATTTGTTTGTCGGCGTGTCTTGCGGGCAAAGTGCCGCACCTGCTTTTGCAAGGTAAATACGAAGAGGCGAAAGCGGCGGCAATCGAGATGAGAGATATTTTTGCCCCGGGCGATTTTTATATCGAACTTCAGGATCATCATCTTCAAGAGGACAAAATCGTGCTCAATCCGCTCTGTCAAATCGCGCGAGAGATAGGCGTGAAAGTGGTTGCCACAAACGACGTCCACTACATCGAAAAGGAAGAGGCGGACATTCAGGATACGATGATGTGCATAACGCTCGGCTGCAAAAAGAGCGAGATAAACGGCGCAAGATTCGAGACGGACGAATTCTATCTCAAATCGGGCGACGAAATGGCGGAGTTGTTCGGTTGGTGTCCCGAGGCAATCGCTACGACGAGAGAGATTGCCGACAAGGTGGACGGCGACTATTTCGTCACGAAACACGCCTCTATCATTCCTAAATATACGAACGAGGAAATGGGGGATCGCGACGAGGCTCAATATCTTCGCGACCTTGCCTACGAGGGCGTGAAACGCAAGTACGGCTATATCGACGATACTATTCAAAAACGTCTCGAATACGAATTGGGCGTCATCCACAAGTGCGGTTTTGACGGCTACTTCCTCATCGTGTGGGACTACGTTCACGCGGCGCAACAAATGGGTATTCCGGTGGGCCCCGGGCGCGGAAGCGGTTGCGGTTCAATCGTTGCGTACGGCATCGGCATAACCGACATAGACCCCCTCAAATATCAACTTCTGTTTGAAAGATTTTTGAGCGAAGAGCGCGTTTCGATGCCCGACTTCGACGTGGACTTCTGCTTTGTCAGACGACAAGAAATAATAGATTACTGCATCAAAAAGTACGGTAAAGATAACGTTTCGCAAATTATCGCATATTCGACGATGACTGCAAAGGCAGTCGTCAAGGACGTTGCGCGCGTGCTTGACGTGCCGTATAACGAGGCGGCAAACTGGGTCAAGGAAATCCCCGCAACCGGCAAACCGCTCCTGCCGCAAGTGCTGACCGAGGGCAGTGAATTTTATAGCGAGGACTTCAAAAAAATATACGACAACAACCCGACGGCAAGAAACGTCATCGACGTTGCTATGAAACTCGAGGGTATGCCGAGGCAGACTTCCATGCACGCCGCAGGCGTCGTCATATGCGCAGACCCTATCGTCGAACACTGCGCTCTGTCAAGAAACGGTCCTATCGTCACGACTCAATTCGACAAGGTTATCGTCGAGGAACTCGGACTGCTCAAAATGGACTTTTTGGGGCTTAAAACCCTCACCGATATAGACGAGGCTCTCAAACTCATCAAAGAGGATAAGGGCGTCGAACTCGACTTCCATAAACTCGGCTACGAGGACCACAAGGTGTACGAACTCATCTCGTCGGGCGACTGCGAGGCGGTGTTCCAACTTGAAAGCGGCGGCATGAAAAAGTTTATGGCGCAACTGCAACCCGACAACCTCGAAGACGTCGTGGCAGGCATTTCGATGTATCGCCCCGGCCCTATGCAGTTTATCGACTTGTTTTTGGAGGGCAAACGCCACCCCGAAAACGTGCAGTACGCTCATCCGCTCCTCAAAGAGATCCTCGAAAACACGTACGGATGTATCGTGTATCAGGAGCAGGTCATGCAGATCGCTCAAAAGATCGCGGGGTTCAGTTTCGGCGGCGCGGACATAATGAGACGCGCTATCGCAAAGAAAAAACTCGCCGTTTTGGAACAGCAGAGAGATATATTCCTGCACGGCGGAAAACTGGAAGGGGATAAAACGGGTAAGTACGTTCCCGGCGCAGTGGCAAACGGCGTGAGCGAGGAGATTGCAAACCACCTCTTCGATCAGATTTTGAAATTTGCAAGTTACGCTTTCAACAAGTCGCACGCGGCGGCGTATACGTTTTTGACGTATCAGACGGCGTATCTCAAATGCTACTATCCCACGCACTTCATCGTGGCGGTCGTCAACAACCGTATCACAAACGCCGACGAAGTCAAACACTATATGAACTATCTGCGCCGCACCGGCGTCAAGACGCTCTCGCCCGATATCAACCGCTCGCAAAAGAACTTCTCAATCGAGGGCGATAACGTGCGTTACGGGCTTATGGGCATAAAAAACGTCGGCGAACAGGCTATGGAATTCGTGCTCAACGACCGCAAACAAAACGGACCGTTTAAGGATATTCGCGACTTCCTCGACCGTTGCGCAGGACAGGTGAACAAGCGTATGATAGAGAGTCTCATCAAGGGCGGCGCGCTTGACTGCTTCGGCAAGACAAGGGCAACCCTTATGGCGTCGTACGAGCGCATTATGGACACCGTTCTTGCCGACAAAAAGAATAAACTCTCGGGGCAGATGTCCTTGTTTGACGAGCTCATAGAGGACGAGGAAATCAAATATTTCGAAACGCCCGAATATGCGAAATCCGACCTGCTGAAATACGAAAAAGAGGTGCTTGGAATGTACCTTTCGGGGCATCCGCTCGACGACTATCACGACGATAAGCATGAGTTTGACTTCGATACGAGCATGCTCTTCGTCGAGGAGGCGGACGAGGACGGAAACGTCGGAATGACGGTGGACAAAAACCTCGAAAACAAACAGGTTAAATTTGGCTGTATCGTGTCGTCGTTTGAGAAAAAAGTCACGTCTAAACAGCAAAAATTCGCCGTCGGAAGAGTTGAAGATATGTCGGGCTCGATTGCGTTTTCAATGTATCCGCGCGCGTTTGAAAAGTACGGCGAGTTGCTCCTCGCCGACGCACCGCTCAAAGTCGTGGGTAAAATCGATTTGCGCGACGAAAGCGAACCAAAAATCTCAATCGATAGGCTCGAACTGTGGCAAAACGCTAAGGCGGCGGAAATCCAATCCGCTCCCATGCAAAAGGCAAGCAAAGGGATTTTGTACGTGCACGTGTTCAGCAACGTCGAAAAGGATATCGTTGCGGATGTCTTGGCTCTGCACCCCGGCAATACGCCTTGTCAGGCACAAATTTCAATCAACGGCGAGTCCAAACTGATGGAATATTCCCAACACGTGGAAATTTGCCCCGATTTGCTCTCAAGGCTCGAAAGCGTGCTTGGCGTGAAGAGAGTGAAGTACGTCGTGAAGTGAGTGGGATTGCGCTATGCGCAATCAATGATATCGCCTGCGGCGATGATATCCTCACTGCGTTCGGATGAAATCACTTCGTGATGATATCCAAACTGCGTTTGG
>CAVABL010000073.1:0-6213 GCA_963586735.1 Firmicutes bacterium TM09-10 | reverse complement strand
TCTTTGAAGGCGAAGCGCCGCAAACGATTCTAAGCGCAAGAAATGTCATCATGATTGTCGTTTGTTCGTTGCTTGCTTGTGCGTTGACGGTGCTTGTCGTTGCATACAAAAAGCAAAGGAGGTATCTCGTATGACAAATTTGCTTTGCGCTCAATTTGACGCGTCAAACTTTCTCTTTGCTTTTTTGCTTGCGTTTTCAGGGGTGCTTGTCACTGTGATTTGCGTTGTTGTCGGCATGCTCGTTCAAAGACGCAATGCTGATGTAAATAGGCTCAAAAAGCATGTTTATGTCAAAGAAACATGGGCAAAAAGTGCTGATTGCGACAACATTACTCAAAAGTCAAAGAGCAACAAACCGCAAAAAGACGTGCCGAAAAAACTTCGTCACGGCAAAAAGAACAAACTTGCAAAAGTAATGAAAGAGGCGAGCGAATGAAGCCGCGTGTGAAAAAATCCATAATATTGATTGTCATAGGCATCGTCGTTAACGTTGCGCTTGCAACGATAAAAATGTACGTCGGGCTTGCCTCGAACAGTCTTTGCATAATGCTTGACGCAATGAACAGTTTTCTTGACACCCTCACGTGCATCGTTACGCTCGTCGTGTTCATAGTGTTGCTTGTGCCAAGGAGCGAAAAAGTGCCCTACGGCTTCGGCAGAGGTGAATACCTTGCCGGGTTTATCGTTGCGGTCGTGTCCTGCGTTATGGGCGGGCTCTTTTTCATGCGCTCGCTCAATCGTATGGCTATGCCCGAGCCCGTGTATTACGGCTGGCAAAGCATGGTGCTTATCAGCGTATGCTTGCCAATCAAACTGGGCATCGGATTGGCGTATTATTTTGCAAATAGAAAGATATGCTCGAAGGCTTTGAAAGCGTTGATGTTGGACAGTTTTCTCGATTTGGGCATCACGGCAACGAGCATCGTTGCATTCGCCGTGACGACAAGAGTCGATTATGCGGCAGACGCAATCGTCGGAATCGTGATGAGCGTCATTATCGTCGCAGTCGGCATAAAGATGGTCGCCGAAAACGTGCGCGCTATCGTCGTGGGCGATGACGCAAAGGACGAAATTACAGCAATAACCGACGTTTGCAAACAAAACGACGTGACGCTGAAAAAAACGACCATTCACGATTACGGTTACGGCGCAAAAGTCGGAAACGCATACATAACGACGACGCACGACGTTGACACAAACAAAATGCAGGAAGATGTGCGCGCGGCAACCAATGCGGAAATAATGTTTGTCGTTGAAAAACAACCGGTCACAAACGATGCGGGCTTTGGAAACGATGATGAATCGGAATCAAACGACGAAGATGTTTCAAAACAGGGAAATTCGCCTCTTGAAAATGAGGAATAATGATATATAATGAATATATAATATAAACATATCAAGGTGGCAAACAGGAGGAATTTATGAGCGATGAAACCAAAAACACGGATATCGTGCAAGAGAATTCGCAAGTCGTGAACGAAAATCTCGACAACGACGAGCAAAAAGAGGGCATACTTGGTGATTTGGACGACAAAAAATCCCGAAAGAATAAGAAAGAGAAAAAGAATCTCACCCCCGAACAAAAGAAAAGAAGAACGCTCAAAGCATTGATTATCACAAGTAGCGTCGTGCTTGCAATCGTCATCTTTTTCAGCGGTTGCGCAATCGCCTCGACGGTCAACACAAACGCGCATATTTCGCTTGCGTCAAACTTTGAGAAAGTCGAATATACCGAGCATAAGCAACTCGTCCCCACGTACGACAGTGATTTGGGTTATTGGACATTCACAAAAGACGCCGACAGAGATTTCACCGTGCTCCAATTCACTGACGTTCACATTGGCGGCGGTGCGTTCTCCGGCACGAAAGACGGTTGGGCAATGAACGCCGTCGCGACGATGATACGCCAGTCTCAACCCGACCTTGTCGTCATCACGGGCGACATCTCATATCCCGTTCCTTTCCAGGCAGGCACGTTCAACAATTTGAATGCAACGAGAATTTTCTCGAATATGATGGAAAGTCTCGGCGTTTACTGGACGTTTGCATTTGGCAATCACGATACCGAGATGTACAGTCTTTACTCCCGTGACGACATCTGTGAATACTATGCCAACGCAGGATTTAGATATTGCCTTTTCAGAGCAGGTTTTTGCGACGATAAAGATTTCATCGGCAACGACGCAAGAGGCTTTGGCAACGACGTCATCGTCGTGAAAAACCCCGATGGTTCGACAAACCCAATCAATCAGGCACTCGTCACGTTTGACAGTCACAGCTACACCGACGGAGACTATTTCGGAATGGCGTGGAAATACGACAATATTCATCAATGCCAAATCGACTGGTATTCTGCCGAAATGGACAAGCTCAAAGCTGCAAACAACGGTAAGGAAGTCAACAATCTCGTGTTTTTCCACATTCCGCTTGAAGAATACCGCGACGCATGGGCAAACGTCATCGACAAAACAACCAAAGAAAAAGAAAATGGAAACACCGACTATAAGGTTCAAAAGGGCGAAAAAATCACGTCCGCAAGAGGTACAACCGAGTTTATTTATGGCACGATGGGTGAGTCCGACAAGACCAAAAACGGAGCGCGTACATACGGTGTGTTCTGCGGCATGGACTCGGACAACCTTTTTGAAGCAGGTCTCGAACACGGCATGCAAGGCATTTTCTGCGGCCACGATCACTACAACAATTTTTCCGTCAACTATACTCCTGCCGGCGCTTCGCGTTCAATCCGTTTGACTTACGGCATGTCTATCGACTATCTCGCTTATGTCGGAATCTACAAAAGAAGTTCACAACGCGGCACGACTCGTATCACAATCGACTCCAATGGCAACTTTGATTGCCAGGCGAAGAATTATTATGCAGATTTTGTTGGGGCGAACGATTACATCGGCACCCACTAAAACCTCGCTATTGAGCGAATAACTGTGTTAGAGGCATTCGCCTGTCAACCCATGTACGCTTATGTATATTAGGGTTGAGTCGGATGCCTCTTTCTTGTTCTTCATCTCAATAGTGCAGTTTTAATCCACAATATTTTGTGAATAACCGCGAACGCTCAGCTATCTAACCGTCATGTATGCTTATGTATACTAGTTAATTTCAAAAAATGGCGTTTCGGTGTTGTCTATCTTGTTGGCACGGTTTTAATATGTAATTCTAGTGCGGGTATTTCGCTCTAAATTCTTCATTGTTCATAAACCGTCAATTTTCTTTCAACAAAATATCTCCGCTCGTCAATTTGAACGGACATGCAAGTGAATAAACGTGTTGCACAAGTTTTGCGTCGTCGGTGAGAGTGCCGTCTTGAACATGCAGGATTTTGCCTATTGCGAAAGATTTTCCGTTGTTGTCATCGGGGGAGAGGATAATCAGTGTTTCGCCCGATTTGAAGCGGTTGCGCATTTCAACCGTTACAATTCCATCAAAACACTCTTGCACGACGGCGGTGAAGATATATTTTTCAGGGGATTGTCCCTCGTCAAGACACACTGTGTCGAGATTGTTGCCCTCAAAATAAGCGTCGGTGTAGGTGCGGTGTGCAACGGTTTCGAGGTCGGCGTTGTATTTTGCTATATTCTTGATTTTGCCGGTTTTTAGATATTCGTCAATTGCGTGACGATAGGCGTTGGCGACGGTTGCGACATAAAATTCACTCTTCATCCTGCCTTCGACTTTGAGCGATACGATTCCGCATTCGGCAATTTTGGGGATATGTTCCAAAAGACGCAAATCACGGCTGTTCATAAAGTACGTTCCGCGCATATCTTCTTCGATGTCGAGCGGTTTTGCGTCGTGTCTTCCCGTTTCCGTGATACGATAACCCCACCTGCACGGTTGAATACATGCGCCCCTGTTTGCGCTGCGCCCCGAAAAGTAGGTTGACAAAAGGCAACGCCCGCTATAACTCATGCACATTGCGCCGTGAACGAACGCTTCGAGTTCCATATCCGGCACTGCGGCATGTATTTGTCTTATTTCGTCAAGCCCCAATTCCCGTGCAAGCACAACTCGTTTAACACCCATACTCTGCCAAAACTTGACGGCAAGAATGTTTGTCGTGTTCGCTTGAGTTGAGAGATGAATCGTCAGATCGGGCGCAACTTGTTTGCAAAGCGCAACAAGCCCGACGTCGCTTATAAGCACAGCGTCAATGTTTGCCGACTCGAGAAAAACGAAGTATTCCTTGATGGAGTCGAGATCTGAATTTCGCGCAAAAATGTTTGCCGTGGCATAAACTTTTTTGCCAAGAGTGTGTGCAAATTCAACGCCTTCGGCAATTTCATCATTTGAAAAATTGTCCGCAAAAGCGCGCAAAGAAAAAGCCTTGCCACCGATGTATACTGCGTCTGCACCGAAGTGGAAAGCGGTTTTGAGTTTTTTGAGATTGCCTGCCGGCATGAGAAGTTCAAGCATGATTTTCTCCGTTTGATTGTTTTTGCACGACGCATATTCTGTCGTTGCAAAGACATGCTATTTGCTCAAAAAAAGTCTTTATCAATGCAAATCGGCATTGTAAAATGCCGATTTTGTAAATGGTGGTTGAATTTTGTTCAGTCGGTGATGATTGGAATTTGGGCAAGATAGACGATGTCGTCACGCTTTGCCGCGTCACCCTCTGCAAGCACGAATGCCTTTTTGTAGATGATGCCGCTTGCTAGATTGACGATTTGTTCAAGCCCTCTCAAACTGCCGCCGGTTGAGACGACATCGTCAACGATTGCAACTTTTTTGCCTTTGATGAGATCTGCGTCGTGTTTGGACAAATAAAGCGTTTGCTCGTTGCCGGTGGTGATCGATTTCACGCTTGTTTGTATGCCGTCTTGCATATACAGTTTTTTGGACTTTCTGCACACGGCGTAGTATCTTTGTCCGAGTTCACGCGCAATGACATGGCTCAATTGCAGACCTTTCGATTCAGCAGTGATGACTATATCACAACCGCCGAGAAGTTTGGCAAGTTCCTTGCCGCAATGCTCGGTCAACGTCGTATCGCCGTGGAGATTGAAGAAGCAAATGCTTATGCCGTTGGGAAGCGGAATCACGGGAAGTTCCGCTTTAAAACCTTTGATGTCAACCGTGTAGATTCTGTCCATTTTTCCTCTGAAACGCAAAAAATGCGTGTTTATTCGTTGTTCACAACCCGTATATTATATGACATACGCGCGCGATTTTCAAGACTTGAATATATTTATTTTTTGAAATCAGTCCTCTTTTTGAGAGAACGATTGCGACGCACCTTTTTCGTTCGCCGTCGAGTCGTCGCACGGTTTTTTCTCGACATTGTTGTAGACGGTGAGTTTTACCTTGTTTTCGTCTTTGTCCAAAACGTAGGTGTTGTCAAGTTGCGCACGCAGATTGCCCACGACGCTTTGCACGTATTCTTTGCGTAGCCTTGTCTGTTCTTCTTTTTCCTCGGGAGTGAGGCCGACGGTTTTGGATTTCTTTGCCAATTCGTTTATTCTTGCAATGTCAAGCATATTATGCCTCCGTGTGCCAATCTATCGGTGTTTGTCCGTGTTTTTTGAGAAAATCGTTGCATTTTGAAAAGTGTTTGCACCCGAAAAAGCCTGCGTAAGCAGACAGCGGAGAGGGGTGTGTACACTCTAGAATCAAGTGTTGAGGATTTGTTATGAGTGCTTTTTTCGAGCGCGCGTTTCCGCCCCACAACATAAACACGATGGGTTCTTTGCGTGCGTTGAGTTTTTTTATGATGCTGTCCGTCAGTACTTCCCAACCTTGTCCCTTATGCGAGTTTGGCTGACTTTCGCGCACGGTGAGAACGGTGTTGAGCAAAAGCACGCCTTGTTTTGCCCAATTGACGAGATATGGCGATGTGTTATTTATGCCTACGTCCGATTCAATCTCTTTGAAGATATTGACAAGCGATGGCGGCGCGGGGACATTCGGTTTCACGGAAAAGCACATGCCGTGTGCCTGCCCTTGTCCGTGATAGGGATCCTGCCCTAAAATCACCACTTTTACAGCCTCATATGGCGTGTATTTGAGCGCGTTGAAAATGTCGTGCATGTCAGGATAAACCACATGATTTCGATATTCCGATGCAAGAAACTTGCGCAAATTCTGATAGTTTTCGCTTTCAAAATCTTCTTTGAGGACGTCGTCCCAACTGTTTCCAATGTGTACCATATCCATATTATACCACATTTTTTTCACGGTGCAAGGTATATAAAC
>CAVABL010000072.1:0-6237 GCA_963586735.1 Firmicutes bacterium TM09-10 | reverse complement strand
TTCATATATAGCCTATAAAATCACGACTTTTGTTTCGTTTTCAGTTCTTCTTCTCTTGTTCAAGAATGTTGCGCGCCATATACACGCCCATAACCGACGCCATCATAAGACCTCTCGTCCAACCGCTGCTGTCTCCGAGACAATGCAATCCATGAATAGACGTGTTGAGATGGTCGTCCATCTTGATTTTGTTGCTGTAAAATTTGAGTTCGGGACTGTATAGCAGCGTCTCATATCCTGCAAATCCCGGCACGACTTTGTCAACCGCCTGAATGAAGTTTATGATGTTGAGCATCGCTCTATAAGGCATACCGGCGGTGATGTCTCCCGCAACCGCATCTTTGAGCGTCGGACGGACGTTTGAAAAACCGAGTTCTCTTTGCCATGTACGCTTTCCGCTCAAAATGTCGCCGTAGCGTTGCACCATGATTTTTCCTGCGCCGAGCATATTCGTGAGTTCACCGACGCGTTGTGCGTAAGCGATAGGTTCTTTGAACGGCTCCGTAAACGAGTGCGAGCAAAGAATTGCGAGATTGGTGTTGTCGCTCTTCTTTTCCTTGTAACTGTGTCCGTTGACGACGGCAAGGTCGTTGTCGTAGTTCTCTTGCGAAACGAATCCGCCGGGATTCTGACAGAAAATGCGCACTTTGTTTTTGAACGGTTCGGGATATCCGATGAGTTTCGATTCGTAAAGTACGTCGTTGATTTCTTCCATAATCTCGTTACGCACTTCGACTCTGACGCCAATATCAACTACGCCCGGAGCATGAGCAATATTGTGCTCTGCGCACATTTTTTCAAGCCAATCCGCACCGCGTCTTCCCGTTGCGATGATTGTTTTGTCGGCAAAAATTTCCTCTTTGTTGCCGCCCTTGCTGTCCTCGATATACACGCCCTTGCACACGTCGCCATCGAGAATAATGTTGTCGCACTGTTTTCCGAATATGAGATCGACGCCATTGTCACGCAAGTAGTTTTCGATTGCAAGATACAGATCGTGCGCTTTTTCGGTGCCGAGGTGGCGAATCGGGCAATCGACGAGTTTCAAACCTGCCTGAATTGCCTTTTTGCGAATCTCTTTGACTTTTTCCTCGTTGCCGAGCCCTTCGATATGCTCGTCCGCGCCGAATTCAAGATATATTTTGTCGGTGTAATCGATAAGGTCCTGCGCCTTGTCCGCGCCTATGAGTTGCGGAAGTTCACCGCCGACTTCATAGGAAAGGGACAGTTTGCCATCCGAAAACGCGCCTGCACCCGAAAAACCTGTCGTTATGTGGCAATAAGGCTTGCAGTTGCGGCACTCTCCGCCGAAAGTTTTTGGACAAACACGTCTTTCAACCGGTTGACCTTTTTCGATTATGCACATTTTTTTCGTACTTCCTTTGCGCAACAATTCGATTGCCGTGAAGATACCGGCAGGGCCAGCGCCGACAATGCAAATATCGTATTTTTTCATTTCTACCTCGAAACAAATTATATTTTTGACAAACGATTAAAATAATATATTATTTTATAGTCCGTCAAACGTCGCAAGCAAGAGTTTTGCACCCCGGCGACCTGTTGGATTATATAGCCAAAAATGCAAGTTGTCAACATATTGCGGCAAAATTTCATCGGCAATTTCAAAAAGGGTTTTATTACCAGAAAAAATATTTTCTTCAATATAATTTTTCAAAAACACTGCAAATATCCGCTTGGAAAACCGCGAAATCACGAACAAAAATCGAGCTGCATCTTTTGGTTGTCGATATTTGTCAATTTTTGAGGGGCTGCACCATAAAATATACAGCTCGGAGGACTCAAATGGCTTTGGAAAACTTGTTGACGCTCTTGAAAAATCTAATAATATATTCTTCCTATGTGACGGAAAAGAGTTCGTTTCCAAAGCCGTTGTCCAAAGAAAAAGAACAAGAATATCTCGCGTTAAACGCGGCGGGCGACAAGGACGCAAAAGAAATCCTCGTCAAACACAATCTGCGCCTCGTTGCGCACATTGCAAAAAAATACGCAAACTACGGCGACAACGACGAACTCATCTCGATTGGCTCGATCGGTCTCATCAAAGCAATCGAAAGTTTCAAAAACGACAAAGGCACGTCTCTTGGCACTTACGCGTCGAGATGCATCGAAAACGAGATTCTCATGACCATGCGTTCAACGAAAAAGCATCGCGCAAACGTGTCGCTCAACGAGCCTATCGGCGTTGACAAGGACGGCAACGAACTCGTCATCATGGACATGCTCGAATCCGACCAAAACGTCATCGACGATGTTGAAAATTCCATCATGATGGAAAAACTTTCACAAATCACGAAGTCCGTGCTTGACAAGCGAGAGTATGAGATTGTCAAACACCGCTATGGGCTTGAAAACACGGGTGCGCTGACGCAACGAGAAGTGGCAAAAATGTTTGACATATCGCGCTCCTACGTGTCGAGAATCGAGAAAAAAGCACTCGAAAAAATTAAAAAATCCGTCAACAAAGAGGATTTACTCTGAAAATATCCAACGCAAAGTCGCTTTATCCTCTTTGAAAACGGAAAAAGCGCAGTCGACGTGATGCGCACGAAAATTTTTCTTTTTTGTCCACATCGTTCAATTGACCACGCTTTTTCGATTTGCATTTATTTTTCTTTGTTTATACATGTTCGTCAAAAGTAAAACTTTTCCGTTTTCCTCGTATAAATCGTCGCAGTTTTACGACAATATGCTCACCGACAATCCGCAGAATACCATGAGCGAGAGTGCGTCGATGATTGTTGTCAAAAACGGCGAGGCAACGACGGCAGGGTCGAGTTTGACTGCCTTTGCTGCTATTGGCAACAGACAACCTATCGTTTTTGACATGATAACGGTGATGAACATCGACACCGACACGATTGCGCTGCGAAGAAGCGTATAATCCGCATATCCGAAAAGGAGATTGTCGATGAGTTGCAACTTTGCAAAACACGCAACGGCAAGGCAAAGCCCCAGCATAAACGCGGTGCGAATTTCTTTCCACAACACTTTCATCACGTCTTTGGCACATATTTCGCCGAGTGCAAGCGCGCGGATTATCGTTACCGACGACTGCGAACCCGCATTGCCGCCAGTGTCCATAAGCATAGGCACGCACGCAATCAACACCGTGCTTATGGCGTTGAGTCTACCCTCGTATTTGTTGATGATGAGCCCCGTAAACGTTGCGCTGACCATGAGTATCAAAAGCCAAGGAAGTCTGTTTTTGAATATCGTCCAAACGCTCGTTTTGAGATAGGGTTTGTCCGATGGTTTGGTTGCGGCGATTTTGGACATATCCTCGGTGTCCTCTTTTTCGATGATGTCCAGCGCGTCGTCGATTGTGACGATGCCAACCAGTCTCGTTTCGTCGTCAACGACGGGCATTGCCAAAAATCCGTAGTCGGACAGTTTTCGTGCGGTTGCTTCACGGTCGTCGAGCGTATGCACGCAGATGACGTTTTCGTTCATTATATCCCCGATTTTTGCGTTCGGATCGGCAAGAAGCAACTCCTTGACCGTCGTCACGCCGACAAGATGCCTCGTGTCGTCGGTGACGTAGCATGTGTAAATCGTCTCTTTGTCGATTGCGCTCTTGCGTATTTTTTCAAACGCTTCGCTTATCGTGACGCTCGGGCCGAACGAAACCATCTCAACCGTCATGATGCTCCCCGTGCTGTTTTGCGGATATTTGAGAATTTCGTTGATGTAATTTCTCGTGTCCTTGTCGCTTTGCGCCAAAAGTCTCTTCACGACGCTCGCCGGCATCTCTTCGATGAGGTCGACAGCATCGTCGATGAACAATTCATCCATAACCTGCGACAGTTCCTTATCCGAGAGCTTGTCGAGAAGTTCTCTTTGAGAGTCCGACTCCAACTCAACGAAAACGTCGGCAGCCATATCCTTTGACAAGAGTCTGAACACAATCACTCTTTCGTCGGGAGCAAGGCTATCGAGCGACGACGCGATATCGACGGGGTTCATATTCAAAAGCAGTTCTTTTAGGCTTTTGAAACGCTTTGCGGAAAGCAGATTTTTGATTTCGTCGACATCGACGACCTTGCTTGCAACGCTCGCCGGAAGATTGTCGATGATGTCAATAGTATCGTCGACGGACACATTGTCCATAACCTCATCGAGTTTACCCTCGCGGAGCCCCGAAACGATGACTCTTTGACTGTCGACGTCCAAAAGAGGCAACAGCAAACTGAGTTTGTCCGCGTCGATATGATTGCAGACTTTGCGCAAATCGTTTTCGTCGAGTTCGCACAAAACTGCGCGTGCACACTCCGTATCCATGTCGGACACGCAAGATGCAATTCCCTCGTAATCTTGAGATTGCAACATCATATTAAGTTTCTTTTCCATGATGAATTCAAGTCAAAAGAATGACAAAACATCAAAATTCAGCACAAATCATGCTCAAACTTCGATGCGCGTCATCTTGTGGGTGATAATCCATGACTTGTACCTCCTTTAATTTTTTCTTGGCAGACTATAACATATGCAAACTGCAAAAGTCAAGATTAAAATCGAATTTTTTCAAAATTAAAACGCCCTCGTGCAAGAGCGTTTGTTGCAAAAAACTTTGCGGTTTCGTTTTGTTCAAAACCACGATTGCATTTGACAATCAGTCGTTTTTCTTTGTCATTTCCTCTTTGAGTTTGACAAGGCTTTCAATCTCGTCAAGCAATGTGTTGATATCCTTGAACTGACGGTGCACGGACGCATAGCGCACGTACGCAACCTCGTCGATTTCCTTCAACCCTTCCATGACCATGTCGCCGAGCGCGGTTGAGGATATCTCTTGGTCGAGAGAATTGAGCACTTTGCGTTGAATATCCCCCACGAGCCTGTCGATTGACGACATGGATATCGGGCGCTTTTCGCACGCTTTCATGATGCCGATTTTGATCTTGTTGAGATCGAACGCTTGACGAGAACCGTCCTTTTTGATGACCATAATAGGCGTGGATTCAACGGTTTCGTAAGTCGTGAAACGCTTTCCGCACACTACGCACTCTCTGCGACGACGAATCGAAGTGCCGTCCTCGTTTTGACGAGAGTCCACGACTTTGCTGTCCATGCTACCGCAATATATACATTTCATTTGGTGCAATACCTCGAATATTATTGAATGTATTATACAATAAACCAAACAAAAAGTAAACGATAATTTTTCAAAAAACACCATATTTAGTGGCATTGCGCACATTTTGCACACAACAAGACGAAAAAATCGCAAATTTTGTCACCGCAGTCGACATTTTGAGATTCTCACAGCGGGCAGAACGAAGAAAAATACATAGAAATCGTCACAAAAGTGCAAAACAAAGAACGTCACGTCCGAATCGTCATAGAAATATAAAACGAAAAAATTATGCGCGAATCACCAACGAAATGCAACGCGAAGGAAATCACATACACGCCGTCAACGAAAGACAAAGTAACGAAAATCTCATTTTCACCGTCGTTGATGTGCAAAACAAGAAAATCGGGCTCGAATCATCAACGAAACGGAGAACTAAATGCATAAATAAAATTCGGGTGAATATATTGTTTTTATGAATCAAAGACAGTATTCGTTTTTGGAGCTATCCAAAAAAACAGTCGTCAACGTCGCGGACGGAAAGGAACTCGGCAAGGCTTGCGACCTTATCTTTTCAAGTTGCGGCGGAGTTTTCGGAATCGTCGTGCCCGGCAAAAAAAGTCTGCTCAAAAGCATAACGAGCAACGACTCGATTTTCATCCCCTGGAATCGCATAATGAAAATAGGCGCGGACGCCGTGCTCGTTGAACTTGTAGGAAACTACGCAATGGCTATGAGCGAGGATTCTCAAACGCAAAATCAGGAAAAAAACAAAGATATTTCCTATTGAAAAACGGCATTGAATTGCCGTTTTTCAATGCAACTTTTCGTCAAAAATCCATCTTTTTTTTGAAGATGTATTTGAACGAAAAACGCAGGAAAAATCATTCCGTTTTGAAATGTATCCCAAAGTTTTACTCTTCTGTCCAAAATTTCGGATTCACACTGTTTTGTGATGTTTCATCGACAAAAGCAAATTGAAAGCAACCGCAAACGCGGTTGCTACAAAAACGACTGAAAATCATCAAAACCGCTTGAATCTGTTGACAAAACGCAATCGAAGAAGATATTTCAATTCGTTTTAACGTGTTTTTTCGGCACGAACTTGCTTTGACACGCCGGAAACTTTTCAAGATGAGATTCCACGC
>CAVABL010000071.1:0-6322 GCA_963586735.1 Firmicutes bacterium TM09-10 | reverse complement strand
TTTTCAAATCATTTAGCATAATATCGATCGTCAATTTCCCGTTTGTATAACTTAATCCACTACCTCTTTGATCCCAACATACAACAGTGTAATATTCGGCCAACTCACTATTGTATTTCAAAACCAAAGGTCTATCAGGTGAGCCTGCACCGCCGTGAATAATAAGCAAAACAGGATTGTCCCTATTTGTACTCATCGTCAAAATATTTTGCTTGGAATTGTTTATATTGATGTATTCCATTACATTATTGATAGTCATCTTATCTCTCATTAAGGCACTGCCTTCCTCAATTTTTAATTGATATTTACATCCAAGTCTATATCGTCGACAAATTGCGATTGGTAAAGTTTTTCATATACGCCGCCCTTTTCGATGAGTTGGGCGTGCGTGCCCTGCTCGACGATTTTGCCGCCGTCGATAACTACGATGTTGTCCGCTTTGCGAACGGTCGAAAGTCTGTGCGCGACGACGATTGTCGTTCTACCCTTGCAAAGTTCAAAGAGCGCCTTTTGGATTATCGCCTCGGTCGTGTTGTCGAGCGCACTCGTTGCCTCGTCCAAAATGAGAATGGACGGATTTTTGAGGAACACGCGCGCAATGCTCAACCTTTGTTTCTGACCGCCCGATAGGCGCACGCCTCTCTCGCCTATTTGCGTGTCGTAACCGTCGGGTAAACTTCTTATATACGAATCTATGTCCGCCCTTTTTGCCGCCTCGACGATTTCCTCGTCGGTGGCGTTTTCCTTGCCGTAGGCGATGTTTTCCTTGAACGTGCCCGTGAACAAAAACACGTCCTGTTGCACGATGCCTACGTTTTTGCGGATTGAATCGTTTTTAATCTCACTGATAGGCTCGCCGCCTATGTAAATCATGCCGTTGTCAATTGGGTAAAATTTGGGAATGAGGTGACAAAGCGTGGTTTTCCCACCGCCGCTTGCGCCCACGAACGCGTACATTTTTCCGTCCGGTATGGTTAAATTGATGTCGTCAAGCACGTCTTTGTCGTGATTATAGGCAAAATTTACGTCCTTGAACACTATGTCGCCTTTGAGGCTTTCCACATCGTGTGCGGTTGGGCTTTCCTCTTCGACGGGAACGTCCATAATTGCGATAAAGCGTCTGAATCCCGTCACGCCGTCCTGCAACTGCTCGAAGAATTGAATGAGCGTTTGCACGGGCGATATGAAGAGGTTTATGGAAATCATAAACGACACGAGGTCGACATAATCGAAATGTTGCTTGTCGTAAATGCAGAACAGCGCGCCAGCAAGAAGCACGATGACGTTATAAATCTCGGTGACGAGGCTCATGCTTGCCCCGAACGTGCCCATTGCCTTGTACGCTTTCGAGCGCGCTTTGACGTAGTTTGAGTTGTTCTTTTCAAACTTTTCCTGCTCGTATTCGGCGTTGGCGTACGCTTTTGTGACTCTTATGCCCGCAATGCTGTTTTCAAGCGTGGCGTTGATGTTGCCAATCTCCTCTCTGCTCTTTCTGAACGCTTTTGTCATGTTTTTTCTGCAAAGCAATGCGATGATAAAAAGAAGCGGCAAAAACGCAAACACTATGAGGGAGAGTTTCCAACTTATCGTGCAAAGATATACGAACGAGCCTATCGTCACAAACGTCGTGATAAAAAAGTTTTCGGGTCCGTGGTGCGCAAGTTCGCTCACGTCGAAAAGGTCGTTCGTCATCCTCGTCATGAGTTGCCCCGTTTCGTTGTTGTCGTAAAACGAGTAAGGCAGTTTTTCAAGATGCGCAAACAAGTCTGTGCGCATTGCCGCCTGCATCTTCACGCCCATGACGTGACCGTAATAGTTGATGTAGTATTTCATCCCCGCGCGCAAAAGATAAATCCCGAGCAATATGGCGCATAGCACAAGCACTTCGGCAATTATGCCGTTTGGAATGCTCTCTCGCAATATGCGCTGCGATACGATGGGATAAATGAGTCCGCTCATCGAAAACACGAACGAACACGTCATGTCAACGGCAAACGTTGCCTTGTGTGGCTTGTAGTACGCCACGAATCTTTTGAGCAAATGTTGATTGTTTTGTTTTTCTTTTTTCATGTGTTGCGTTTATATCATCAAAAAAATGTTACATAGGATTCGGATAGACTTTGGATTAAGGATTCGCCTTCCGTATAGTTTTAATCAATAATTGGTTTTGCTCCCCAACTTTTTGAGTACCGCTTGAAATGGCTGCGGCAAATCGCACTCGAAGCACATGATTTCGTGCGTATGCGGATGCTCTAAAACCAGTTCTTTCGCATGCAAAAGTTGTCCGTTTTTGTAAAGCGCGGTCGAGCCTCCGTAAACCTCGTCGCCGACGATGGAATGATGTAAACTTGCCGCGTGCACCCTAATCTGATGAGTGCGCCCCGTTTCAAGTTCAAAACGAACGAGCGTGTATTGTCCGAAACGTTCAAGCACCTTGTAGTGCGTCACCGCGCGTCTGCCGTTTTCGTCAATCGCCATTTTTTTGCGGTCTTTTTTGCTGCGCGCAATCGGCTTGTCGACAGTGCCCTCGTCCTCTTTGAAGTTGCCGTCGCAAAGTCCGTAGTATATTCTTCGTGCGGTTTTTTTCTCGATTTGCGAGGCAAGGCTCTTGTGCGCCTCGTCGTTTTTTGCAACCACCAACAGTCCCGACGTGTCCTTGTCAAGCCTGTGCACTATGCCCGGGCGAATCACGCCGTTTATGCCGCTCAAACTGTCGAGATTGTACAAAAGCGCGTTCACGAGAGTGTCGTTCTTTTTGTAAGAACTTGCCTGATGCACAACCATTCCCTGCGGTTTGTTGACAACCGCCATATACTCGTCCTCGTAAACGATGTCGAGCGGTATGTTTTCCGGCTTGACTTCAAGCACTTCGGGAGGCGGCAACTCAAACTCCACCTCGTCGCCGCTTTTGAGCTCAAAACCGCTTTTTTGCCTCTTTGCGCCGTTGACGAAAGCGCCGTCTCTTTCGATGACGGTCTTTGCGTTGGAGCGCGAAATACCCCACTCGGACGCAATGAAAACGTCCAATCTCAAATTGTCTTTGTCAACCGTGCGAGTCATATCGAATTGCGTTGCGCTTTTGGCAACGCACAAAAATCATTCGTCCTGCTTTGTCACGCTTTGTTCGTCCGATTCGCCGTCGTTTTGAGCGGCTTTATAATCGTTTCCATCGGCGGTTTGAGCGGCTTTGTCATCGTCTTTCAAGGCGGTTTTTGTTGTTTCATCGTTGCTATTCACGGCGTTTCCGTCTGGATTTTTCGGTTTTTCGTCCTTGTTTTCACTTACCTCGAACGTATAATCGTTCTCGGATTTCATCATGGGATTGAGGTTTATCGGAGCGTCGAGAGGGTCGATTTGCTCTTGAGGCGTTTTGCCTTTTTGTTGCTCTTCAAACTCTTTTTGATTCTTTTTGCCCTCCTGAACGAGCATGACGATAAGCACGATGACGAGCATGAACGCGCCGACTGTCACGAACGAATCCGCAACGTTGAACACGGGAAAATCGTCCCAAAACGAAAACTGGATGAAGTCGCGCACGTAACCGAACTTTATGCGGTCTACGATGTTGCCGATGCCGCCACCGACGATAAAGACGAGCGAGATCCTGAGCCACTCGCTCTCTTTGAGCGCGAAAAAGAGGTAAATGAGCATCACGATAACAACGATGAACGTTATCACCGTGAGCGCAACCGTCTTGCCCTGAAAGATTCCGAAACCCGCACCCTCGTTTTTGACTTTGACGAGGTTGAACAAATTGAGGATGTTTTCTTTCACGCCGTTTTGGTCGAGGAAACTCCAGGCGTATTTTTTGCTGAGCAGGTCGGCAACGAGAATTGTCGCAACGACGGCAAGCTCAACGAGATACAACCACCATTTCTTTTTTGCCACGCCTACCCAATCGGAAAGGAAACTTTTGACTTGTGCTTTGTAGTCGGTTTTGTCTTGTTTTGTCATAAAACTCTCCTATCCTCTTATTTGCGGAGGAATCGTGATCGTCACCCCTTGCGGCGCAAAGAGAAAAATGTTTTTGGTGATTTGTTGAATGCTTCCGTCAAGCGCGTATATTGCACCGCTCATAAAGTCGAGAATTCTGTAAACCGACTGTTGATTGAGCGTTGAAAAATCGACGATGACCTGCTCTCTCATTTTGAGGTGGTCGATGAGCAATTGCACATCCTTGTAAGTTCTCGGCGAATAAATCACCACGCCGCCGCTCTGCTGAGCGCCGTATTGCGTTTGCGTGTAACTCGGCACTTGAGCCGTCGGCGCGCTTTGACCGCGCGAGAAAATCCGTCCGCCTCTTTGGGCGTCCGAACGCTGCGTTTGATCGTTTCTAAAATACCTTTCGTTCATAAGTTTACCTGTATAATGCCTACGGCATAGTTATATTTCACTTCAAGAGTGATATAATGTCTGCGACACGGTGATATTCTTGCTTTTTGAGAGTTATATTGCGGCGTTGCAGCAGCTAAGAAAAATTCGATTCTACAAATAAATCGTAATTTTCAATTGTTCGACGCTTGCGCCACAGGTGCAATTCTTTCCCCGAACAGCACTCTGCCCAATCGTATCATATTCGAGCCGTGTTCAAGGGCTATTTTGTAGTCGTTTGACATGCCTGCCGACATATATTCGATGTCGACACCGTCTTGTTTTATGCTCTTTGCATCATCAAAAATGCGACGGAGTTTGTCGTAAAGCTTGGCAAGTGCGACCTTGTCGTCAAGGTTCGGAAGCACGCTCATCACGCCTTTTATCTCGATATGCGGATAATCTTTCATACTTTGTATGAAATCAAGCGTTTCCTCCGGGCGTACGCCGCCCTTCGCAACCTCTGCGCCCATGTTTATCTCGACGAGGCATTTTTGCACGACGCCGTGCTTTGAAGATTGCTTTTCAATCTCTTTTGCAAGCTCCGCCCTGTCAAGCGAGTGAATCAAATCAACTTTGCCTGCGATATACTTGGCTTTGTTTGTCTGCAACTGTCCGATGATGTGCCAGACGTATTTTTCATCGTAATGTTCGACAAACTCTTGCACGCGATTTTCGCCCAAAACGAAATCCGGAGCGACGGACATAAACTTGTCAATCGTGTCCTTGGACTGCGTTTTGCACGCCGCCACGAGATGAATTTGCCTGTCATATTTCGCCACCTCGTCGCGCACTTTTTGAATGTTGTCAAAAATTATCATTTTCGCTTTGTCCTCAACGACAATGAGGCAAGCGGTGATTGAAATATCCCAAACAGCACGCTTTGCGTGCAATATCGCTGTCGGAGTGACAACGATGTCACTCTCACGCAGTGAGAATATCACAGTGCCCGAAGGGTACGATAATACTGCGCGGATATCATCGCCGACGGCGTCATTGGATAAAATAATCGCCGCTTGTCACATCGAACACCAGCATCTTCTTCTTTCCGTCCTCGATGTAAGTCACCTTGATGATTTCGGGAGAGATATATTCGGTGGAGGTCACCTTTCCGTTGAATTTGGCGTAGGAATCGAGAAGAATTGCCATTTGCTCGCTGTCATACTCGCCGACATCGTCGCTGACAAACAGCACGTCGCCGAAAATGTGGTTGACAAGCGCAAGCAATTTCTTTTGTTGCAACGTGTACAATGCAGGTTTCACACCGCCGTCACGAAGGAAGAATACGTCGGGGTCGTTTGCAAAGATTCGTCCGTTCAACTGCCTGCGGAACACGCTGTTCTGCATGGATATTTTGGTCGATATAATCTCCTGATTGGTGACTTTGACGTAGAATTTTTCCTTGAAAGAGTTTTCGGCGTCACAACCTATGCGGCAAGCGTCCACGATTCCGAACGTCGGCGCAAGGGGCACTCCGCAACCGAGGATAATCTTGTCCCCGCAACACTTGCGCAAAAAGTCCATTGCCTCGCACATGAGTTGACCGCGCGTCTTGTTGTTCCTCGGCTCGATTGCGGCGGCATACAAAAAGTCAAGTTTGACCATGTCAAAGTGCCACTCGTCAAAAACCTTGTCGAAGAACGCTTTTATATACGCTCGCACTTCCACTTTTTCAAAGTCGAGCGCATAGAATCCGCCCCACGCCATACCGCTTATCAACGGTCTGCCGTTCTTTTTGCGAATGAGCCAATCGGGATGATTTTTGATGACGTTTGCGCCGAATTGCGCCGCAAACGGTGCATACCAAAGCCCTGCCTTGTAGCCGTAAGAGTGGATTTTGTCGACGATGGGCGCAAGACCGTTTGGAAACTTTTCAACGTCCATGTCCCAATCGCCGACTTTCGTTTCGTATCCGTCGTCGATTTGGAAAATATTCGCCTGATTTCCGACG
>CAVABL010000070.1:0-6326 GCA_963586735.1 Firmicutes bacterium TM09-10 | reverse complement strand
GTTTTTGTTTTCGTCAAGAAAATAACACTTAATTGAGACGGATGTTACGGTCGCATCCCCGTCATTTATCATACGAAAACGAATCTTTACGCTACTCGTATTCGTTTCACTATCATAAAAAACCGACGTTTCGGGGTCTGAATAATATCTGAACGATTTAATGTCATCTGCATCGCACGCCGTCAAAAACATTGACAAAACGTATATCAAAAGAACGCACAAAGCCGTTATTCTAAATTGTTTCAAACCATATCCTCCTATGTAAATCCACGGTGAACACGGTTACAAAAATATAACAAGTGCATTCCCGCGTGATTTTGCTACAAATCATCGTTCCAAACAGACGAACCTAACGGACAATGCACCTGTTACCAAGGTAAAGGCGTTCGTCTGTTTTAACGATTTGTTCATAATACGTCAACCAACCACGATTGTCAACTGCAATAAAAAATCGATATGCCTCATAAAAAACAAAAAGCACGCCGATGCGTGCAGTTTGTCACTTCTTTTTGAAAATTCTCGAAACCCTGAAAACGACGCTTCCGTTCACTCTGTCGTTACAGGGATAAAATTTCACTGCAAAACGGTGCCTATTCCGCTTGTATTTTGCAAGTATTTCCTCTCCGAGCGCAATGTCGTGAGCAATGAGTTCTCTTGAAATCGAGCCTTGCTCGTGTCCCCAATACGCCGTATATTTTTCGGTGATGCGATATATCTCTTTTGCGCTTTCAATCCACTCTTCAACTGTGGAAGCATGCGGCAAAAACAGCCATATCGACGGCGAAATATTGTCGCCGACAAACACGATTCCCGATTGTTCGTCGATGAGCAAAATGCTGCCGAGCGTATGTCCGGTGAGATGCTTGACAACGACTTTCCGTCCGCCCAAATCAAAGACGTGTCCGTCCTCGATTGCAACGAGTTGCGGACGATTTTTGAATTTTACGACGTCCGACAATCTGACTGACTTGTCGACGACGCCCTTTCCTGCAAACACGAAAAGTTTTCGCAGTATGCGTGAGGTTTGAAATTTATAGTTTCTGCCCGCATCGTCTTTATGAAGATAAATCTTGTCAAACTGACCGTCGCCGCCGATGTGGTCGACGTGTCCGTGCGTCCCCACCACGACGAGCGGTTTGTCGGTGATTTTCTCAACCGCGCCCTTCATATCGCCGATGCCAACGCCGCAGTCTATGAGCAACGCCCTGTCCTGCCCCACGAGCAGATAGCAATTGGCAAACCCGAAGTCGCAAATAATATAGGTGTCACGAGCAATCTCTTTTGTCGGGTAGTCCGTCCGCATAGTTTTTCTTTTCATAAAATTCCCTTTGAAATCGCGTGTTTTTACTCTTTTATGATACACCGCATGCGCAACGTTTTCAAGAGTCAAAACGAATAGCACGCAAAAATTCCGCATATCTTTATACGAGAGGTGACCATGGAAAACAAAAAAGAAATCGTCGTTTTGAGCGGTGCGGGACACAAGGGAATCGTAAAACTTCAAAGCGCGCCTACTTGCGCAAACAACGTCAAAGGCACTTGCAATCTTGACTTTCGTCCGTCCAACGCTTCGCTCTATCTTGTCGGTGAAAACATAGCAAAAGTGCAACTTTATGGCACAAACACGGCGTTTGAAGTGCCGTTTTGTGCAAAAAACGAGTTTGGTTGCGTTGTCCGTTCAAGTTCCGTAACTATGTTCGGCGGCAGTATTCCGAGCGGAAAAATTCTCAAACGCATTGAGGAATTCAACAAGCAAACCACCCTGAAAACAACCGTGAAATCTTGCTGCGACAAACGAGCCGACTGCTTGCAATCTCAAAACGCAAGCACGACGGCAGAACACTCAATCGAACGAGCGTTTGCCGTTGACGAACTTGACGAGTGGACAAAATACGACGGCGACAACTTTTACTATGCCGTCAAACCTCAAATAGACGAACTCTTCGTGCGCTATCCCGAAGAAACGCCCCTCAACGCCGCCGTCGCAAATTCAAAATGGGTACACGTTCAAACGGACGACACTTACTATGTCGTCGGCGTTCTCTTCAGCGACGACGAGCCGACTTTCATCTGTTACGGAGTCCCTGCCGCCACCAAACAAACTCCCCCTGCCGAACTTGAAAATGCATGCGTATGGCTTCCCGTCGGCGACGGCGGCTATTGGGTTATCTACCAATCCGCTCGCACCGGCGAAATCGTGAAATAAGTTAATACTTCTATCACTCGCCCATTATCTTAACAGACTAAAACTTTTTACAAAATACCGATATAAAACCGCGATATTGAGATGAACGGCGAGATAAATCGCACATTTTTATAAGCGGCTAAGGCTCTCAAATAGATGAAGAACAAGAAAGAGGCATCCGAATGGCAACCCTAATTTACATGACGTAAATGAGTTGACAGGCGGATGCCTCTGCCGCAGTTATTCGCTATTTGAGAGCCTTAGCCAAAGACGGCAAGGAGGAATCCTGCCGCCACCGCAGACCCGATAACCCCTGCAACGTTCGGTCCCATGGCATGCATGAGGAGATAGTTGCCTTTGTTGTATTGAAGTCCGACGACGTTTGAAACGCGCGCCGCCATAGGCACTGCCGAAACGCCGGCGGAACCGATGAGCGGATTGATTTTGCCCTTTGATATGACGTAGAGCAGTTTGCCGATGAGCAAACCGCAGATTGTGGCAAGCACGAATCCGGCAAGACCGAGGAACACGATTTTGAGCGTTGACAAGGTGAGGAATGTCGAGCCGACTGCAGTTGCGCCCACGGAAATGCCGAGGAAGAGCGTGACGATGTTCATGAGCGCGTTTTGCGCGGTATCGCTGAGTCTTTCGGTGACGCCGCACTCACGCAAGAGGTTGCCGAACATAAGACTTCCGAGCAAAGGCGCAACGGAGGGCAGCAGCAATGACACGACGATCGTGACGAGGATCGGGAAGATGATTTTCTCTCTCTTGCTGACCTTGCGAGTTTCCGTCATGACGGTCATACGCTCTTTCTTTGTGGTGAGCAACTTCATAAAAGGAGGTTGCAGCAGCGGAATTAGTGCCATATACGAGTATGCCGCAACCGCGATAGGCGCGAGCAAATGCGGAGCGAGCGATTTTGTAAGGAAGATAGCCGTCGGGCCGTCCGCGCCTGCGATGATAGAAATAGACGACGCTTCGCCGCCGGTGAATCCCATCGCCGCCGCGAGAATAAGCACAAGATAGATGCCGCCCTGTGCAGCCGCCCCGAGAATGAGCGAGCTCGGGCGAGAAAGCATCGGGCCGAAGTCGGTCATTGCGCCCACGCCGATGAAGATGAGACAGGGATAAACGCCGGTTTTTACGCCGATATAGAGCATATCGAGCAGTCCGCCGTGTTGCAGAACATTGAGATAGTCCACGCCGTTTGCAACCGCAGCATCACCAGTCCACCACTCCGCATGGAAGATTTTGTCGCCGTCGAGAGCAGGCAAGTTTGTGAGGAGCATGCCGAACGCGATGCCCACGAGGAGCAACGGTTCAAACTGCTTTTTGATTCCGAGATAGAGGAAAAACAGCGCAACGATAATCATCACGATCGATTGCCAACCGCCCGCTTGACCGAAGAGGTGGTAACCGCTGTCATTCCATATATTTTTCAAAATTTCGCCGATATCCATACAAACCCTCTCAGATCAGTTCGCAAAGCGGAGCGCCGGTATTGACGCTTGCGCCCTTTTCGACGAACACTTTCCCGATTTTACCGTCCTTGTCGGCATAAATTTCGTTTTCCATTTTCATTGCTTCGAGCAAGAAGAGCACGTCGCCTTTTTTGACTTGTTGACCGCTTGCAATCTTGATTGCGTTGATAGTGCCGGGCATAGGAGCGGTGACGGAGTTTGCGCCTGCACTTGCGGGTGCCGCCGCCACGGGTGCGGGAGCAGGTGCGGATGTCGCGACCGCTTGCGTTGCCGCCGCGGGCGCTGTTTGAGGAAGAGCCGCGTCGTATTCCGCCTGAATTACGGCTTCGCCCTTTTCGACTTCCACTTCGTATATTTTTCCGTTCAAAGTAACCTTATAAATCATTTTTCTTCATCCTCCACTCTCTTGATGGATTTAAAACGCAACTCGTTGAGAGGCGTATTCGTTTGGTCTGCGACGATAGCCATAATCATAGCGGCGTCGCGCTCGGGCGTGTTGACAAGTTTAAGTTCACCGCAAGTACCTTTTGCAAGGGGTTGAGCCTCTTTTGATTCGACCGCGGTTTCTTCTTGCTGCTTATCCTTCTTCCAAAACGTCAATTTTGATCTGAAATTTTGCAATTTATCGTTCCATTCGGGGTGTTTTTCTTTGAGTTTTTCGCTTCCGTCAAAGATTTTGCCCACGAGCATAACGATGAGCATAAGCAGAATGAGAACGACGAACACCACCACCGTTCCGATGAGCGCAAGAAGGAGCGCGTCGGTGACTTTGAGCGGATCGTCCTTATTCAAAATTCCGCAAAGTAAAATGTCATTCATATTTCACCTCTCATTCCTCGATCGGAGAAATGGTATATTTGACCACTTTTTCTTCTTTTGCCTTGCGCGCGGCAAAATATTTTTCTGCAACTTGCGGGAAGAGGATATACGAAAGCACATCCTCGTCGCTCTTTGCAACGCCTTTGAGTTCCTCTTTCGTTTTTTCAAAGACGGGTTCGAGAGTGTCAGCATATCTGCCCTCGATGGGTTTCTCGTCGCCGAGTGCCTTTTTGACGACGTCGGGATTGAGCGGAGCGGGCGCAGTGCCGTATTCGCCTCTGCAATACGCCTTGACCTCTTTGGAGATATTCTTGTATCTCTCGCCCGAAAGCACGTTATTGGTTGCCTGCACGCCGACCATTTGGCTCATAGGCGTGACGAGCGGCGGATATCCGAGATCTGCTCTGACCTTCGGCGTTTCGACGAGCACTTGCTCGAATTTGTCCATAGCGTTTTGCGCTTTGAGTTGCGAAACGAGGTTCGAGAGCATGCCGCCGGGCACTTTATACGTGAGCGCGTCGGTGTCGGTCGTGAGCATCTTGGGATTGAGCGTGCCGTCTTTGAGATAGCCGTCTCTTATGGGTTTGAAGAAGTCGTTGACCTCTTTGAGCACGTCGTCGTTGAGTCCCGTCTCATAGCCGAGTTGTTTGAGTGCGATGTTGATGGTTTCGGTTGCGGGTTGGCTCGTGCCGCCGCTGAAACACGACGTTGCGGTGTCGATGACGTCCACACCCGCTTCGATTGCCTTCATATACGTCATATACGCCATACCCGTCGTGCAGTGCGTATGCAAAACGACGGGGATTTTGACCTCGTTCTTGATTGCGCCGATGAGCTCGTACGCCTCAAACGGAGTCATCGTGCCCGCCATATCCTTCACGCAGATTGTCGCAACGCCCATTTCTTCGAGTTGTTTTGCAAGTTTTGCAAACGCTTCAAGAGTGTGAACGGGACTTTGCGTATAACTTATTGCGCCTGACACCGTCGCACCGCACTTGATTGCGGTTTTGGTTGCGGTTTCGAGATTGCGCACGTCGTTGAGCGCGTCGAAGATGCGGATAATATCGATGCCGTTGTCAACAGATTTTTCAACGAACATCTTGACGATGTCGTCGGGATAGTGCTTGTAGCCGAGGAGATTTTGCCCTCTAAGCAACATTTGAAGTTTCGTATCGGGCATAGCCTTGCGCATATCGCGCAAACGTTTCCAGGGATCTTCGTCGAGATACCTCAGACAAACGTCGAAAACCGCACCGCCCCAGCACTCGACGGAGTAATACCCTGCCTTGTTCATAGTGGGGAGAATGTCGGCAAATTTAGAATAGGGCAAGCGCGTTGCAATCAAAGATTGATTTGCGTCGCGAAGCACCGTTTCAGTAAAAAGAACTTTCTTTTGAGCAAATTCTTTTCCCATTTTTCAGCCTCCAAAAATTAATTCATTGTAAGTATAACAAATTAATTTTGCAAATCAATCGTTTTTTGAAAATATAGATAAATTTTTATTTATTTAATCTTACATATGCTCCTTCCAAGCAAAAGTCATCGCCGTGGCAAAGACAACTCACAAGCTCATTGTCAACTGCCACGCTCGCCTTATTGCTTTTCTAACCGCGCAACCGATACACGCTCTCAATTCGTGCAATGGCAAAACCTCATGCCACGGTTCCGCTATATCGCTTGCTTGGTTTTTGCGTGCTATGCACGCAAGCGGACAAAACCTCCTGCCGCAATTTCGCCAAATTCTCTGCTTGGTGTTGCGCCTGTGCACGCCAGCTGACAGTTCCAATTCTTCCACAACCCACGCAAAGCGTGGATATCATCGTTGCACCGCAACGATA
>CAVABL010000069.1:0-6418 GCA_963586735.1 Firmicutes bacterium TM09-10 | reverse complement strand
AATACATTTATATTGAGGCTTTATATTATGGATTGGATTATACCTGCAAACTTGAAATACTATGACCTTTTTTGGCGAATTAAAGCGTTTCGGCATCATAGAATGGCGACAGAGATTGAAAAATGTTTGTGAAGGGGATGTTGTATATATCTATTTGTCTGCCCCTGAAAGTTATATTGCCATTTAAGTGTGTGGCCACACAAACAAATATTCAACGAGTAAATTGTGAAATTGATGATTCAATGTATTTTCGAGATGATACGCTCAAAGCAGTACCGTTATATATGAAACTCAAACCTGAAAAACAATTTCTACCCGGTGAAATCACCGGGGCAATGATTCGCGACGCCGGTATCGCAAGAATACAAAGCCAACGACGTGTGGATGATACGTTGTATAAGTTAATAAATAATCGTAGTAGTATAAATTAGTTTACTTGTTAATTATTTTATACTGCTACAATATTCACTTTTCTCAAACACTTTAGAACTTTAACGTTAATTTTTAACCGGCGGAAGCAGTTGCGCCGTCCTTAACTGCTTTGAGGATTTCGGGCAATATCTTTTCATAGCCGGCAACGCCTTTTTCAACGATTGAGAGGAAACTCACGTTTGCACCCTCGTCCGCCTTATCGCTGACGACCTTGACGGAGAAAAGCGGAAGGTTGTTTCTCTCGCACGCAATCGCTATGCCTGCAAGTTCCATTTCGCAAATATCTGCGTCGAACTCTTTTGCAAGGCGGTGTTTATCCTCGTTTTTGGTGATGAAAACGTCGCCGCTCGCCACCGTGACGAGTTTCATTTGTTTGCCTATGTTGGCAAGTGCATTGTGAATCAGATTTTCATCGAGATAAAAATAATTGTCTCTCATTCCGCTGTATTGACCGACGACCCTGTCAGTGTCAACGCCCGTCACGTCAAATTGATAATGCACGACGCGTCTCGGAACGACGAGTTCGCAAAGGTCGAGATGTTTGTTCAACGCTCCCACAAAACCGAAATTGAGCACCGCTTCCACGTCGAACAGGTCAACGAGCAGTTGCACGGCAAGTGCCGCTTTTATTTCACCGACGCCGCTCGTTGCAAGGTATATCGTGTCATCGTCGTATTCGATTTGGCTTATCGCAACGCCGGATATGGTGTTTTGCGCCGTAACATTGCCGAGTTTTTTGAAGATGGGCAGGGTTTCCTCCGCCATTGCCGTTATGATTGCAATTCTCATACTGCGCTCCAAAATTTTATTTTCAATATTTTAGCACGTTTTTGCACGGTGTTCAATATCTGTGAAAAATAATTGCAATTTCTTCGTTCCGGGCAAAGCATTAGATTACATCCGACACATAAATCAATCGCCTTAAAACGCCGCACGAAAAATGAATTCATATCGTTGAAAACGCGCAAAAAAAATGCTATCCTTAAAAAAAGGAGTTTTTATGGACAAGGCATATCTTTGCGACAGTTTAAATCAAATCGGCGTTTGCCTCGATTCTCGAGCAATCGAGAAACTCGAGAATTATTTTTGTATGGTCGTTGAACAAAACAAGGCGTTCAATCTCACCGCAATCACCGAGGAAACAGACTTTGCAATCAAGCATATTCAGGATTCGCTTGCGGGCATTTCACTCATACCCGTCGGCGCAAAACTCCTCGACATCGGCGCAGGTGCGGGGTTTCCGAGCATGCCGATTGCAATCGCAAGAGAAGACGTGCGCGTCACCGCTCTTGATTCGACTGCAAAGAAAATGACATTTCTTGCCTCGTGTGCAAAAACTCTCGACGTGAAAAATCTCAAAACGATAAGCGCAAGGGCAGAGGACAAAAAGGATTTGTTTTACACGTTTGACGTCGTCACGGCAAGAGCTGTTGCGTCTTTGCCCATACTTTTGGAACTTGCGACGCCGTTTTTGAAGTTGGGCGGAAGATTCATTGCTTACAAAACAGACGAGAGTGAGCTTCATACGTCGTTCAACGCCCAAAAAACGCTCGGCGTAAAGCATATCGAGACAAAGTCCCTGACGCTTGCAAACGGCGAAAAACGCGCTCTAATGGTTTTTGAAAAGACTATGCAAACTCCAAAGCAATATCCTCGTCAATACGGGACGATAAAGAAAAAACCGCTTTGAAAATTTGCAATTAAAATTTTAGGGTTGGTCTCATCCTTGCGCCTGAATTGTAATTTTGTATATTTTGTCACCGCGTATTTTGTCAAAAAATATTTTACGTGAAACTTTTTGTGAAACGTGATTGAAAAATCGGAATTTGTGTGATATATTGTTTTTATGGCGCAAGTCGTATCGTTTTCCAATCAAAAGGGAGGCGTGGGCAAGACGACGTCGTGCGTGAATCTCGCGTGTTCTCTTTCCGCGCTCGGATACAAAATTCTGCTCGTTGACTTCGACCCGCAAGCCAACGCGACAAGCGCCCTCGGAGTGTTCGACAAAAACGTCGAAAATTCGATTTTTGCCGCCTTGTACAACCGCTCGACAGACGGCTGTATCAAAAAGGGAGAATACGTCGATTTTATTCCGTCATCGAGGGATCTTGTTGGCGCTGAAGCGGAAATCGCAAACTCAAACGAGCGTGATTTCATGCTTAAAAACACGCTTGAATCGGTGCAAAACAACTATGATTTCATCTTTATAGACTGCGCTCCGAGCATAAATTTGACGCTTATCAACGCGCTTTGCGCGTCAAACGGCGTCGTTGTGCCGTTGCAATGCGAATATTTCGCGCTCGAGGGGCTCAATCAACTGCTCAACACCGTGCGACTTGTGAAGAAGCACTCGAACAAAGATTTGCGTCTTGACGGCATCCTGCTTACGATGTGCGCAAACACTCGTTTGTCGCGCGACGTAGAACGAAAAGTGAGAGAAGTTTTCAAAGACAAAGTCTTTGAAACGACCATTCCTCGCAATGTGCGCCTTGCCGAAGCGCCGAGTTTCGCACTTCCCGTCATCGACTTCGCGCCGATGTCAAGCGGAGCAATCGCATATCGAAAACTTGCAAAAGAATATATATCAAAGTTTAAGGAGTGAATTATGGCAAACACAAAAAGCGGCCTTGGAACAAAAGGATTCAATGCACTTTTCAACGACAATGAGGAAAACGTCAAAGTCGATATTGCCGAGGATATTCAGGCGCAGGAAATTGACATCACCCTCATTGATCGCAATCCGAACCAACCGAGAAAAACGTTTGACGAGGACAGTCTGAAAGAGATGGCGACCTCCATTGCGACGTACGGCGTTTTGCAACCGTTGCTCCTTGTCAAGACGGACGGCGGAAGATTTCTCATCATCGCAGGCGAGCGTCGTTTCAGAGCAAGTCTGCTTGCGGGACTCAAAAAAGTGCCTGCAATCATCCGTGACTTCACACCCCAACAAATTCAGGAAATTTCGCTCATCGAAAACCTGCACCGCGAAGACCTTAACGCAATCGAGGCGGCAGAGGGTATGCGTGAGCTTATGGACAATCACGGCCTCACTCAAGAGGAAGTGGCAAACCGCATCGGCAAATCACGCCCGTACGTCACGAACACTCTTCGCCTCTTACAACTCCCCGAGGAAGTCACCGCTCTCGTGAGAGAGGGGAAACTCTCGCCGGGACACGCAAGAACTCTCATCTCCATTGACGACAAAGACTATCTCGTCACACTCGCAAATCAGGCGTGCGACAACAAACTCTCCGTGCGTGACCTTGAGAACCGCGTCCGCCTTTACTTCACGAGAAAGGCGATTCCGTCCGGTCCGAGAGACACAAAAGCTCTTCCGCTTGAACTCAAAGAGTTTGTTGGAGATATGAAGCGCATTTTTGCAACGAAGGTCAAACTCGTCGGCAACGACCAAAAGGGTAGAATCACGATTGACTACTTCAACAAAGACGACCTTGACAGAATCTACGCGCTCGTTCAAATTTTGAAGTACAACGACAAACTGTGATTTGGATGAATGATGAATAATTGTGTGATGGACGCTGTCCGCACACGATTTAATAAAAAACATTAAAAAACACAAAACGCGCACCTTATATGCGCGTTTTGTTATAATAAAGTGTTTTTTGGCTTATAAATCACAAAAATATATTTCGAGGTGTGCGTGAAAACCACCCTAAATTATTCGTTCTTCATTACTTTGCCTTCGCTTATACAAATTTTCTTTGCAGGGTTTGGAAGGGTGTATTCGGTGCAGGTGAGTATGGTTTGAAAACCTTTTGTCATCTCGAGCAAAAGCGTCTGGCGAGTGCTGTCAAGTTCACTCAAAACGTCGTCGAGCAAAAGCACGGGCGGTTCGCCGATTTCGTTTTTGTAGATGACGACTTCGCCGAGTTTCATTGCAAGCGCAATAGTGCGTTGTTGTCCCTGGGATGCAAATTTGCGACTATCCTTGCCGTCAATCTCTATTTTTATATCGTCGCGATGAGGTCCTACCGTGCTGTAGCCGAGTTCTTTGTCTTTTTGGCGTGAGGCGACGATTGCCTTATACAATTCCGCCTGCAAATCTTTTTCGACGTCCGTCTTCGAGCCGCTCTCGTATGACAGTTTAAGTTGTTCTTTTTCGCTGCTCAACGCACTGTGAAATTTACCTGCGGCGTCGTTTAGAGTGGCAATATATTCCATACGCTTTTCAATGATGATTGCGCCTTCTTTTGCAAGCCCCGTATCCCACACGTCGAGCATATCGTCGATATTTGGATTGAATTTATACTCTTTGAGAAGATTGTTTTTTTGTTTGAGTGTTTTGTTGTAGCGTTGAAGCGCAAGGAAGTACGCCTTTTGCTGCTGTGAAAGCCCAACATCCAAAAATCTGCGCCTTTCGTTCGGAGATTCTTTGACGAGTTTCATCTCGTCGGGGGAGAAGAACACGACTCCAAGCACTCCCAACAACTCACCGGCGCGATTGACGGGGATTCCGTCAACGGCAACTTTCTTTTTGCCTTGCTCGTCGATTTGCAGACAAATCACATGTTTTCTGAATCGCTTTTCTATGTTGATTTTCACCTGCGCTTTGCTTTGTCCGAGCAAAATCATCTCCTTGTCTTTTGTGGTGCGAGGTGAGTGAAACACCGAGCAAAGATACACACTTTCAAGCATATTCGTTTTTCCGCTGGCATTCTTTCCGTACAGGACGTTCAGTCCGTCGCAAAAGTCAACGAGCGCGGATTGATAGTTCCTGAAATTTTTGAGTTCCAACGAAAGAATTTTCATACACAACAAGTATAACCCGAGCGTGTTTTTTTTTCAACATCTTGTGTTTAAGTTTTCTTTTTTGAATTTCGCTTGAAAATTTTGTCGATTTTGCTATAATCGTAGACATGATTAACATTGAAGAATTTTGGAACGACGTCAAGAACGATCTGTCAATCTCCATTCAGGCGATAAGTTATGAGGTTTGGATTGAAAAACTCGAGCCTGTATGCTTTGTGGACGACGCAATCGTGCTTGCAACGATCTCTGCCAACGCAAAAAAAACCATAGATTCGAGATATCGCGACACCATCAAGGACGTCGTGTCTTCTCACAATCCTCAAATCAAGGACGTCATCGTCATCACCCCCGACAAAAAAGCGGAATATTTGAGCAATCAGACGGTTTTCATCGAGGATCATGGATTCGTCACCAACTTCACCCCTGAAGAAAAAGGCAAGAAAAAATGTCCTTTTCAAGAAAAATACACTTTTGAAAACTTCGTTGAGGGCAAGTCGAATTCGTACGCATTGGCGGCATGCAGAACAATTGCGGAAAACCCCGGAAAAACTTTCAATCCTCTCTTCATTTACTCGGGAGTGGGACTTGGCAAAACTCACCTTTTACACGCAATCGGCAACTATCTTTTCAAGTATAAAAAGAACGTGAGCGTGCTTTACGTCAGTGCAGAAGCGCTCGTCACCGAACTTATCAACATCATTCGCAACAAGTCCAACAACGAAAACAACAGATTCAGGGAAAAATATCGCTCGTGCGACGTTCTTATGGTGGACGACGTGCAGTTTTTGATTGGCAAGGAAGCCACTCAAGAGGCATTTTTTCACATCTTCAACGACCTTTATCAAGACAACAAGCAAATCATACTCACGTCAGACCGCGCGCCAAAAGACCTTGCAACTCTCTCGGACAGACTTCGCACTCGTTTCAGTTGCGGACTCACTGTCGACATTCAGGTGCCTGACACCGAAACAAGAGTCGCAATCCTCAAAAACAAAGCCGCACAAGCAAAGTTTGTTTTGAAAGACGACGTGGCGGAGTTTATTGCGGAAATTTCGCCATCAAACATACGAGAAATGGAAGGTTTGCTCAACAGAGTCATCTTTTTCAGTTCGCTCACAAACAGTTCGGTTTGCACGGTTGACGTTGCAAAAGAAGCAATAGGCGGTTTCCTTGAAGAGAAAAACGACACTATCGACGCAAGCGGAATCATCGATGC
>CAVABL010000068.1:0-6423 GCA_963586735.1 Firmicutes bacterium TM09-10 | reverse complement strand
CTGTGAAATAATCGCTGAGCGAGCAAAGAGTTTCAAAAATATTGACAGACGGAATAGAGCGAGCCGAACCTCTGAGTTCACCGCCGTCAGTTTTTGCAAACAGAATCGTTGGGCGTTTGAACTCTTCACAAAGTCGCGCGCACGCGATACCCAATATACCAGGTTCCCAATCGTCGTTTTTAAGCACGATTATGCCCACGTCGTTGAAGTCCGTTCCCGCAAGTTGTGTCTTTGCTTTTTCAACCGCCTTTTCGCAAAGTTCCTGACGAGCGGCGTTGTCCCTTGCAAGTTCGTCCGTGAGTGTCCTCAAAAGGAAATAATCGTTTTCAAGAAAAAGTCCCACCACTTTCATTGCCGAATTAAGTCTGCCCGCAGCGTTCATTCTCGGTGCGAGGCGAAACATTACGTCGGTTGCGGAAACACTCTCTTGATTTAGGAGCATTTTCACGCCCTTGCGCGGAGATGAAGTGATTTGTTTCAAGCCAAAATACGCAATGATTCTGTTGTCGTCCTTGAGGGGAACGACGTCCGCAATCGTTGCGATTGCAACTATATCGAGATACTTTTTCGCTTCTTCTCTTCCTGCGAGAGCCTCAACGAGTTTGAGTGCGACGCCCGCGCCGCAAAGATCGAAAAATCCTTTTCTTGCGACTTTCGGATCGACGACGATGCAATCTGGAATTTTCTCTTGCGGTTCGTGGTGATCAGTGACGATTGTGTCGATGCCTTTCGACTTCAAAAACTCGACTTCATCGACGGCAGTTATGCCCGTATCAACGGTTATTACGAGGTTTGGCGAATGATAAGCAAGGATTTTTTCAAAAGCCTCAATGCTTATTCCGTAGCCGTCCTTATTTCGATCGGGAATGAAATAAAACACGTCGAGTTTGTCTTTGAGATACAACATAAGCGTTGAAATGGCGCAAATCCCGTCGCAATCGTAGTCGCCGTAAATCAACACTTTTTCCTTGTCTTGAATGGCTCTTTTGATTCTTTCAACCGCCTCTTTCATGCCGTCGATCTCAAGCGGCGAGGACAGTTTGTCAAGACTTGGATGAAGATAGTCGAAAATTGAATCCTCACTCATACCCCTTCCAAGCAACAACCGCAAAAAGTCCTGGGAAATTCCAAGACGTTTTGCAAGCGCGATTCTGTCGCTTGTCAACGGAAAACGAGGTGTTTTGACTGTGTACTTCATCCTTTATAAAACTACGCCCTCATCTTCGTGAGGGCGCGTCCTTTGTCATTTTTTCTTTTTGAACGTCGTGTTCTTCTTTGAGTATTTATAGACGGTGTTCTGTTTTTGTTTTTGTTGACCTGCCTGCTTGACTCGTTGCGGTTTGACGATTTGTTCTTCATCGCCCGCGACATCCTCTTCGACTTCTTCCTTCTTGTCGTAAGTCACGCCTTTGCGTTTTGCATACTTTGCTTTCGTCTTGTCAAGCGAGATGCTGAGCGCCGCCCAGAGCGGAGTTGCAAGGTTGGTCGATGAGAACAAACCTGCAATTAAGCCGAGGATGATAGGCACGCAGAACTCTCTTATCGTATCGCTGCCGAGGATTGCAAGGAAGATGATCGTGACCATCGTTGTGAGCGTTGAATACACCGTACGAGTGAGTGACGTGCGCACTGCCATGTCGCCGATGCCCTTGTAGTCGATGTCCTTTTGTCCCTTGAGCGGTTTAATAGTTTCACGAGCGCGGTCAAAAATGATAATCGTGTTGTTGATCGAATACGCAACAATCGTGATCATAGCCGCAACGTAGGAGCTGTTGATTTGCACTCTGCAGATGACCGTGAGAGCAAACATAATAACAACGTCGTGCAACAAAGCGATGACTGCCGCGATTGCGCTCGTAAAGGTGAATCTGATCATGATATAGACGAGGATCAATGCAATCGAAACCGCAAGAGCAATGCCTGCCTTTGAGAGCAAATCCGCTGCGGCGGTTGCGCCGATCGATTCGTATGTTATCTTGTTTGCGTCGGTGAGTGAAACGTTGGGATCGACCTTGTCGTCAACTGCTTTTCTTATAGCCTTGTTCATTTCGTCGATTTTCGCGTCGTCGTCAAAGACGTTTTTGTATCTGAACACGATTGCGGTTTTTGACTTGTCGTTTGCCTCTTGGCGTTGCATATAACTCACGACGACGCTTTGACCGTCAATCTTGACGCCCTCGATAGTTGCCTTGATTTCATCGCCTTTTGTCTGGTAGACGGTGTCGTTAAGAATATCTTCGCCGAGCGTGACCGTGAGAATCGTGCCGCCCTCGAAGTCAATGCCGATGCCGACTGCGTCCGAATAACTGCCCGTTGTTGCGCCAATGGCAACGATGACTATGATTGCCGCAAGCACGATGACAAACGGAACGATTGCCATATATTTCGCATTTTTACAAACGCTGTAATTTTTGCAAAGATTGCGGAAGTTGTTGTTTTTCATGATTACGCCTCCTCCTTTGCAAGATTTTCAGATGCAGGTGTTTGGGATTCTTCCTCCGGGACACGCTTGAGAGCGTAGAACTTTTCGCTCGTGCTGTTAAGCGGCATAAATGCTTTGAGCACCAGTCTCGTGATGACGAGCGAGCAGAACAGCGAGAGTATGATACCGATGAACAGCGTGACAGCAAAGCCGACGATTGAAGCAGAGCCCAAAATCCAGAGCACGATTGCGCCGATGAGGGTCGTTACCTGACCGTCGATGATAGCCGCAGCCGAACGCTTGAAACCAATCTTTATGCAAGTCGAAATAGGTTTCGTGGAGTGCTTGTATTCGTCCTTGACTCTCTCGAAGATGATGACGTTTGCGTCAACTGCCATACCGATTGAAAGCAGAATACCTGCGATACCGGGGAGAGTGAGTTGCACCCATGGGAGCACTGCGCAGAACCAGATGAGAAGCACGATATACACGCAAAGCGACAAATCCGCCGCAAGACCGAGCCCGCGATACACGCACGCCATAAAGATGAATATGAGCGCGACGCCGATTGCGCCTGCAATCAACGAAATGCGAATTGAATTTTCACCGAGCGTTGCCGAGATGTTTCTGATTTCGGAAAGTTGGAGTGTGACCCCGAATGTGCCCGATTGAAGTTTCGTGGCATACTCGTAAGCGGATTGATATGTGTAGTTGCCGGTGATGACAGCCGAGCCATTCGTGATAGCGGCGTTGATTGACGGCGACATAATCTTCTGTCCGCCGACGTAGATATAAGTCGTTTTGCCGACGTTTGCCGATGTGATTTCGCTGAAAATCTTTGCGCCTTCGGTGTTGAATTTCAAGCCGATGGCGTAGTTGCTGTCCGAGGTTGTGACATATGCGTTTTCGAGGTGTTCGCGACCGTTGAGGAAAGCTTCCTTTTCAAGTTCCGTATTCGTTGCTTCGTCGCCGAGATCGGTGAGCGTAAAGTAGAGCGAAGCGGGACGGCCGATCAAATCGAGCACTTTTTCGGGATCGTCGACGTCTGGGATCTCGACGCGGATCGTCGTGATACTGCCTGACGTACCCTTCGTGACGGTAGCCTCGGTATAACCTTTTGAAACGAGCAAACTTTGCAGTGAGCTTATCGTGCCGTTGACGCGCGTATCGAAATCGCCGTAATCGTCGTTTGCCACATTAAAGACAGCGGACACACCGCCCGACATATCCAACCCCAGTTTGATTGTCTTTGCATAACCGGTGTAATCATAAACCGTGCCTGCGATCGGGAACGAAACCACGGCAAACACAGCCATAAGAATAATGAATACACTCACTATACACAAGACGACAATAGACTTCTTCTTGTTCACAGGACTAGTCCTCCATATAGTAAAACATAGATATTATAACTACAACGCATTGTCAAGTCAAGAAAATATGACGCAATCAAGACATTTTAAGTCGTATTTTTCTCAATTTTTCATCTTATTTTTTCTCAAAACAGAATATTGTGCCCTTCCCATTCATAATTTTGAGTATGGAAAAAGCCAAAATAATAAAAACCGATGTCACCGACGTGCTGAAATCCGTGCTGTTTGCAACCCTCATATCGCTTGGTTTAGTGCTGATTTTCGCAATCGTCATACGCTTTGCAAACGTTGAAAACAAAATCATCATGCCGGTCAACATCGCAATCAAAATATTGTCTATTTTCGTTGGAATTCTGCTCGCATTCAAGAACCGTCAAAACGGACTTGTCAAAGGCACGATAAGCGGACTTGTCTACATGCTTTTCACGTTTTTGATATTCGCCGCCATCAACGGATTCAAAGACGTAAAATTCAGTTGGATAGACCTCATCACTCTGCCCATTGCCGGTGCAATCAGCGGCATAATTTCCGTCAACCTGAAGCCCCGCAAAGCTTAAACCGTTGCGCCTCTGGCGCGAGTGGCAAATTCCGATTTTTTCTCAAATGACCGCAGGAAAATATCGCTTGCGCCATACATAAATATCGCTGTGCCATCTGGCACAATATCGGTGAAAAAAAAGTTTCAATCTTGCTGCCCTGCAAAACAATATCACTGTGCGCCTGCGCACAGCATCCTCAACCCGAACGCGGTGAGGATATCATCGCACTCAGTGCGATATCATTGAAAAAGCACGCCCGTCGGCGTGCTTTTTTCTCTTGTTTTCACAAGCTTACTTGTTTTCTTCTTCCGTTGTTTCGGTTGCCTCTGTCGCTTCTTCAACGACCTCACCGCTGACTGCCTTGTCGCAATCTGCTTTTTCAGCGCATGCGTCACAGTTGTTGTCGCAAGTCTCTTCAGTCGGAGTTTCTTCGACTGAAACATCTTCTGCTTTTGTTTCTTCGGTTGCAGGCGCAGCAACTTTTTCAAGAACGTATCCGACTGCTTTCTTGTCGATGACGATCAAAGTAGGGTTGGATTCCGTGCCGACATTGACGATGAGCGTGTTGTCCGCATTGACTTGAGTGATCTTGCCGACGATGCCACCGACGGTCATGAGTTTAGTTCCGACGCAAAGGCTGTTCATCATATTTTGTTGTTCTTTTTGACGTTTCTTTTGAGGAACGATTGTGAGAACGATCATAAGCACGAGCACGACGCCGATGACGACGTACATGATCCAACCGTTTTTGCTGGAAGATGTAGAATCTGCTGCGAGAATCAAAGAATTTAACATATTTGCTCCTTTATTCACCTATGCGGTTATTCTATTTTGATGTTTTAATGTTACACGATATCAAACGGATTTGCAACAAAAAACGTACATTTTGTGGCATTATTAAAGAAATTTTAATATTTACGCCATCCCACACCGCTCCGATTGGCACATACATCTCTCGCCGCGAACGGAAAATCCAATTTTTCCTTATGTCATTGCGAGGAACGCAGTGACGTGGCAAACACGGCGTATGCCGCACATCAAGTTCGGGTGTAAGGTCCCACCCTCAACTGCACGCTTGCGTGCAATATCGCTTGCGCAAAGCGCAAATATCGCTGTTGTCACAGGCAATATCCTCTGTGTGTCAACGGCACACCAACCACAACCCAAACGCAGTTTGGATATCATCGTTGCACCGCAACGATATCATCCGAGCACTGCGAGGATATCATCGCACTTTGTGCGATATCATTGCGATGCAGTCGCTCTCACCCCTCGTATTGTGCCATAAACTCTTTTCTGAATTCGTCATATCTGTCTTCCAGAATCGCTTTGCGAATATCCGCCGCAAGCCTTTCGAGGAAGCGGATATTATGGATTGACAAAAGACGTCCGCCCATAATCTCGTCGCTTTTGATGAGGTGGCGAATATACGCCCTCGTGTAGTTTTTGCAAGCATAGCAATCGCACTCTGCGTCAATCGGCGTGAAATCATCGGCGTACGGAGCGTTGCGAATGGTCATAAAACCTTTCTTCACCATAGCAGTGCCGTTTCTTGCGATACGCGTCGGAAGCACGCAATCGAACATATCCACGCCCCTTGCAACGCCCTCGACAATATAATCGGCAGTCCCCACCCCCATTAGATAATGCGGTTGATCCTTTGGCAAAATAGGTTGCAAAACATCGAGCATCTCATACATCTTTTCCGCACTTTCGCCAACCGACAAACCGCCGATCGCGATGCCGCATTTTGCATACGGAACGGTGCGTTCCGCGCTCTCCTTTCTCAAATCAGCAAACACGTTCCCTTGAACGATAGGAAACAGCGTCTGATGCGGTTTGAGCTCAACTTTCGAGCATCTATCCAACCATTTTAGCGTACGTTCCATTGCGTCGCGCGCTTTGTCGTGGGGTATATCTGGCGGCGTGCACTCGTCAAAAGCCATAACTATATCGCTTCCCAACGCCTTTTGAACTTCCATAGATTTTTCGGGCGAAAAGAAATGTTTGCTCCCGTCGATAAAACTGTTGAATTCCGCGCCATCGTCAGTGATTTTACGCAGTGACGACAGTGAAAAAACCTGGAAAC
>CAVABL010000067.1:0-6487 GCA_963586735.1 Firmicutes bacterium TM09-10 | reverse complement strand
GATAGAGTTTGATTGTCAAATCCTTGACGCCGAGATTTTTGTATTGATCGTAAAGTTTTTGAACGAGTTTGCCGTTTCCGCCGACTGGATCTTTGTCGCCCGAGAAAATCGCTATCGGTTTGTTGACGTCGATTTTTGCAAGATTTTCGGGTTTGTAACTCTCTTTGAGTCCGTTGAGGAAATATTTGAAGAACGCAACGGACATCGTGTAACCGCACTGCTCGTCAAAAATATATTTTTTGACGTTCGCCTTATCGCGAGAAAGCCATGCGAATTCGGACTCTTTTTTGAAGGGTTTGTTGTATGCGCCAAACGTGAGTTTGTCAAGAAGTTTTGCGGTTTTTTCACCACCCGAAAGTTTATAATTGATGTTTGCGACGGTTGCGCCCGTATTAAGAAGCGCGCCCTTCATCATAGCCGAACCGCTGAGGATGACGCCTGTATAATCCTTGCATTCCTCGAGATAGCGTTGCCCGACCATACTGCCGTAACTGTGCCCGAGATAAACGACGGGCAGATTGTATCTTTCTTTGAGCATTTTCGTGATTGCGCACTCGTCCTGAACGGTGTCGAAATAGATGTTGCCTTTGTGATAACCTTTGACGCCTTTTGCGGACTGTTTGGTGCTTGTCATGCCGTGAGCGCGGTGGTCGTCGGCAAAGACTATATAGCCGTTTTGGTTGAGGAAGTTTGCAAAATCGTCGTATCTGCGCGCATGTTCCGCCATGCCGTGAGAAATTTGAACGACGCCTTTCGGATTACGGACGTTGTCCCAAAGATAGCATTGCAATACGGTCGAATCAAAACTTTGAAATTTCTCGTTTTTCATAAAATCTCCTCTTCATCGCCTTGGCGAAAATAATTCAATATAGATTTATTGTAACACACGATTTCTCACATTTCAAGACGCAAAATTACGCAACTTTGCGCTCTTTTGTTACATAATATAGGTGTGTGACGCCAAAACGGAACAAACAATGCACATCAAGCCGACGAAAATAACTTAGAAAACATGCAAACAAGCGTAAACAACATGCAAAAAATCGTGCAAAAAGCGTAAAAAATATGCAAAAAAACATGCAAAAAACTTCAAATTCGGCATCAAAAATATGTCGTGATTCAATGCAAAACGAAACGATGACAAAACAAAATCGCGCGGTGAACGAAGCGTCAAGGCGTGTCATTTTGTTTACGGGCGGAGGGACTGGCGGTCATGTCTACCCCAACCTTGCGCTCGTTCCCGAATTCGAAAAACGCGGATTTGAAATCGCGTACGTCGGCGGAAGCGGAGATACGATTGAAAAACGACTGGCGACAAAATGCGGAATAAAATATTTTGAAATTCCGACGATAAAACTCGTGCGGTCGATGTCGCTTGCCGCAATCAAAAACAACGTGAAGATTCCGTCTTCTCTTGCAAAGGCGGTTCGAAGCGCAAGCGATGTTTTGCAAAAAGTCAAACCCGACGTCGTCTTTTCAAAGGGCGGATTCGTTTCGCTGCCTGTTACGATTGCCGCAAGCAAGGCAAAAATTCCCGTGTTTGCGCACGAGAGCGATTTGACGCTCGGACTTGCAAACAAAATCGCCAAACTCAAAGGCGCAACCGTGCTCAAAGCAAATCCCGATTCAAAATTCGACGGAATTTTCGTAGGCATGCCGATGCGCGAACCGTTGATTTACGACGACAAAAAGCAGGCGCTCAAAAAACTCGGCGTGGAAAATCACGGTAAACCCGTGCTTCTCGTTCTTGGCGGTTCGTCGGGCGCAAGTGCGCTCAACGAGGCGGTGAGGCACAATCTGAAAAAACTCACGTCGAAATATTTCGTGTTGCACGTCACGGGCAAGAACAAGGTTGACGACACGACCGCCTGCGACTATATACAGTTTGAATATGCAAACGACGTTGCGCTTTTCTACACCGTTTGCGACTTGATTTTGTCGCGAGCGGGCGCAACGACGGTGTTCGAGATTGCCTCGCTGAAAAAGAAAGCGGTTTTCGTTCCACTTCCCAAGAGCGTGTCGAGAGGCGACCAACTTTTCAACGCAGAACTTGCAAGGTTGCACGGCGCAACGGTGCTGAAACAGGATTCGACGTTTTTCGACGATTTGCCGATTGCAATCGAAACCGCTATGCAAAATTCGTGCATGAAACCCATAATGCGCAACGCCAACGGAAAAATTGCGGACATAATATGTGCTACATTGAGGCGAGGTGAAAAATGCACAGACAAAAAACCATCGCCAAGTGGCTTGCCGTGATATTGCTTATGACGGTGTCGATTGCGTGCTACGTCACGTTGAGCACGCTTGCAAAAAACGAATCGCCGCAAAACTCAAACGTTGCGGACGCAAACGACAAGACGAATCGTCAAAACAACGACGCGAGCGCAACTCAAAATCAAATCTACTCAACTCTGCCGAGAAAATGCGAGAGCGTCAAAGGCGCAACCTTTTCGCACTTTGGCGGCGAGGGCGAGGACAGACTGCTCGATACGTTCTGTTTTGCAGGGAAAACGATTGTAATCGCATATTGCGATTCAACCTCGTACGACGTCAAGGAAAAGGGAATTTACGCGGCGATTTTTGGCGAACAGACGCTTGAGAAAGTCGTCAAAGTCGCAGGCGAAAACGCGACCTATCTCGACGGATGTCAAAGCAAAAACGGCATCGTGATTTTTGCGCGTGAAAACGGAAAAACGACGGTGAAAATTTACGACGAAAATTTCTCCGTTTCATGTGAAAATCAATTTGACGATTGCGAACAATTAACCGCTTTTCGTTCAGACGGACAAATAAACGCGTTTTGCAAACGGCAAGGCAAAATCAAGAGCGTTGCCATCGACGACGATCTTGAAATTTCAACAAGCAATTTCGTTTTGCAAACAGACGACGCAAGCGTAAAAGAGTGTATTGTTTACGGCGAAAACACGTTGCTGTTTTTGCAGGACGGCGAAGCCGCGCTCGGAGTCGTATACAACCGAAACAGCGGTTTCAAAACGCGTTTTTCATACAATAAACATCGCATTTTGCAAGTGATGCCCGTTTCTGTGTCGGGCACGCAGACGTTTGTCACGCTTTGCCGAACGCCTCACGGGCTTTGCGTTTACTCTCACGACGCAAACCTTGAAACGCAAGCAAAATACGACGTTGACGACGAAAATTGCGGCGCGCTTTTCAGATGCGAATCTGGCGTTCAAATCGTGTGCAAAACAAAGCGCATACGCCTTTGTTCGCATCTTGAAGCGATTGAAACCGCGCCCTTGAAAATCGACGAAAACGACTTCTCATCCCTTGAAAACGCGACGGATTTCGCTTGCGTTATGCAAGAGGACGACTTGTTCGTCGCTCGTTTTCAAGAGGGGGACTTGTTGATGAAATTCGACGGCGAAAAACTTGAAAAAATCTTCAAATTTAACTACGCTTTCAACGCTTTCGCGCTCACGTCGAAGGTCGATGACAAGGTGAAAACGTCTCTGTTTTTCGACGGATACGCAAGTGCCGAGACGACATATATGTGCTTTGGCAAAACCGACGTATTTTTCATATCGTATTGACAATGAAACGTTGCGGTTGTATACTTTGATTATGGCAAAACAAGCAGTTCAAACGTCTCAACCTTACCAAAACATGGCAGCGCGCAAAACGGTGCTTATTTTGGGTTTCGTCATGACGCTTGTCGGACTTCTTGCGGCGGCATACGCAACGGCGGTGTTTTTCTTCCCCTCCCTCAATTTCGTCAAAAACGTGCTTGCCGTCAATGTGATAAAGGGCTTTTACATCGCAAGTCTTTTGTTTTCGTTTTTGGGCACCGTGCTTTCGGTTGCAGGCGCAAACACAATGAAAGGCATGGCGAGGCTGTCCTTCTTCTTCGGCACTGTGAGTTTCATTCTTTCGGCGGCATTTTTGGTTGTCGTTCTCTTTTTCGACACATTCGTTCCGTTCGGTGCGCTCGGTTTGTTGAACGCATAACCTATCCGACAAAAAAATTCGACACCCGCGTGTCGATTTTTTTGTCTCAAACACATCAAACGAACGTGTTTTTTCGCTTAAATTCAATCGCAATTCAATCGTTTTCGTCCAAATCGTCCTTGTCGGAATCTATTTCTCTAAAATATTCGCAATCCTTGAAATCGACTTTCAGTCTACCTGCGAGCGCGGCAACGATGAAGTGACAAAGAATCCCCGTGACGAATCCCGCGAGCGCGCCTGCGAGCATCATATACGGAAGATATGCAAACACGCCGTTTGACACGACGATTGAGGCAATGCAAATTTGCATGAGGTTGTGGCTCATACCGCCGACGACGGACAACCCGCAAGTGCTGAAAAAACGCGTTTTGAAGAGCAACACCATGAGCGTATATGCAACGAGCGCGGACGGCAGCGACCATATGAGGCTTGCCATATTTGCGGCGAAAACCGCACTCAAAAGGCAACGCAAAACGAGCACTATATAGCCTTCCCAAACGCCGAGCAGCAAAAAACACGCAAGCAAAACGACGTTACCCAATCCTATTTTGGCATAAGGCAAGGCAGGGATAATCGGCGGGATATAACTCTCTATGAGGGACACTATAAGGGCGAGCGCAAGGAACAATCCGCAAAGCGCAACTCGCCTTGTCGTAAACTTTGAAGGCTTTTTCACGTGATTGCGTCAACCTCCTTTGCCACCACTTTGACGACGACTTTGTTGGGCAGACAAACGATCATTCCGCCCTCTTTTCCGATTGATTGCGCATGCACGCAAAGTTGACTTACGCAGTCGCTTTTTGCAACGCGCACTTTGCCGTTTTCGATTTTTATACACACTCTTCCATCCAAAATATCGACGGTACAATCTTTGTTCAAATCAAGTTTGTAGACGAGTTTCCCCTCAACGTAAACGTCCGCCTCGCTTGCGTCGGAACGAAGGGCAAAATAAATTGTGAGCGCAACAAGCACGAGCACGACGACAAGCAAGACGATGTCGCCTTTTTTGAAAAGTTGTTTGAAAATTTCTTTCTTTTGGCTCGTTTTAGTTTTGTTCATAATCGCAAAATCGACTTCAATTCACGTCTTTCGGCACGATATACGTTGCCGTTTTCTATTCGATTTCAACGCCGCCGACGATTTGAGCGTTCATTTCGCCGTCAATCAAAAGTCCTGAGAGTCCGAGGCTTTCCATGAGTTTTGCACCCTTTTCTTTGCCAAGAACGACGACTGCGGTTGCAACCGCGTCGCCGAGCGCACCGTCGGTTGCGATTATCGAGCAGGACACTATTCCGTTTTCACCGCTCGTGTCGGCAGGCTCGCCCGTGAACGGATTGATGATATGATGAAAAATTTTCACACTGTCGCCGTCTGTGACAGAAAAATATCTTTCATAGTCGCCGCTCGTCGACACGCACTCTCCGTTTTTCAATGTGAACTTTGCAAAATACGGTGTGATAAATTCTCTTCCAAGACGAGAGGGGTTTGCGATTCCGACGTTGAAACTACCCTGAATCGCGCCAATGTTTCCGCCGAGATTCACCAGCGTTTTGCCGTTTGCAAGCAAGAGTGATTTTGCAACGGCGTAGCCTTTTGCCACTCCGCCGAAATCAAGCATTGCACCATCGACGAGTTTTGTGATAGTGCCCTTTTCATAGTCGGCGGCAAAAGTTTTGTCAAGTCCGACGAGTTGCTTTGCGTTTTGAATTTCCTCGTCGCTCGGGGGAGTGAAATCAGCGACCGTCGAATACAAATCCCCCGAAAATTTCCAAAGCCTGACAAGAGGATAAACGGATGGATCGTACGCGCCCTCGGATGCCTCGAAAACGTAGGTTGCCGTCTTCATGATTTGCATGGTGACGTCTTTGCATTCAACCGCTTCGCCGACTTTTGCGCTGTTGATTTTGTTCACGTCGCTCCCCTCGATCGTGGGTGAAAGCATGTCCTCGAGTGACGCTATATACGCGTGAATATTTTCAACCGTTTTTGACGATTTTATGCCCGACGACTGAATTTCGAGCGTTGTGCCGTAAACGTAAAATTGCTCCGCCCTGCTGCAAGCCGTAAGCGAAGCAATGCACAAAATCAAAACCATAAAAACCAAAATTTTTGATTTTTTCAAGTCGCGCGCCCCTTTTGAAACAACTTATTTTCTCGTAAAAATCACGCCGAGCGTGCCGGGACCAGCATGCGCTCCGATGACAGGCCCGACGGGCTGTTGCCAAATCGTAACGTTCGGCTGAATTTCAAGCAGTTTTTGTCTGAACTCGTCCGATACGCTCTTGCAGTCTGCGTCAACGATGACGACGGGGGCGTCGTCAACGTTTTCATACGTACTTGCAAACGTGTCGAGGATGAATTTGTACGCTTTTTTCGTGCCGTTTTGCTTTGAACACACGTCAAGTTTTCCGTCTGCAACGGTCAACACGGGTTTGATGTTCATGAGATTGCCTATCTTTGCTTTTGCAGGCGAAATTCTGCCGCCGCGCGCAAGGTATTTCATGTCGTCGACCACAAA
>CAVABL010000066.1:0-6490 GCA_963586735.1 Firmicutes bacterium TM09-10 | reverse complement strand
TAATAAAAATTATTTTCCACCGATTTGATTGACGGAACGCTCCCGAGAACAAGAATCCTCGACTTCGAGTCCGCCACCGCGGGAAACGGATGTTTTATATGACGCATATTCATTTGATTATTTTAATTGTATCTTTACTAATGCTTTATTGACTTACGGTTGAACTGCAAAATTACACTCTTTCTCTATTTCTGTAACTCGTAATCTTACAAAAAGCGACAACTCATTGACCACTCCATCAACAGTAAAAGTCTTGCACAAAAACCACCAACTCATCAACAACCATCAAACGAAAATCAACAAAGGGACGTCCCTCACAGCCCTCAAATGCAAACTCCCTACGCATCAACGGCACCCAATCACAAACCGCATATGTTCACCCGCTGAAAAAGCCAACAACTCTTCATCACCGCTCTCATACACAAACCGACTGAAAAATCCGACAACCCTTTGTCCCCCCCTTCAACCTTCAACACCATCGGACAAGCAAACAACACTCTCGCCCCCTATACGAAAAACCCGACAGGCGAGCAGCAGTCCGTTGCCCAAAATAAAAGACCTGCAAAAAATCATCGTTTCCAATCTCTCTCACGTTGACATAAAATATGAATTTCGCTTGATTTTTTTGATGTTTTTTGCGGGTTTTTTACGCCTTTTTTGCACTTTTTTAGTGTTGATTTTTGATATTTTTCTGTGATTTTTGATATTATTTTCGCTGTTTTTACACCCCTATTTTTGCCGTTTTCGTCAATATTTTTCAAGGTATGCGTTCAAAATTTTATCAAGATCGTCCGATGTTTCACCCGCGCTCGCCTTCAATTTTGCAAGCGTTTCGGCGGTGTTTGACTGCTCGTCAACACTCACTCCGTCTTGTGAAAAGACGTCCTTTACGATGCCTGACAAATATGGTGCGTTTTCACCGCCAATCACACAAAACGCCACTTTATCGCCGCCGTTTGCTTTGCCGTTTTCGTCAGTATTTTTCAAGGTATGCGTTCAAAATTTTATCAAGGTCATTCGATGTTTCACCCACGCTCGCCTTCAATTTTGCAAGCGTTTCGGCGGTGTTTGACTGCTCGTCAACACTCACTCCGTCTTGTGAAAAGACGTCCTTTACGATGCCTGACAAATATGGTGCGTTTTCACCGCCAATCACACAAAACGCCACTTTATCGCCGCCGTTTGCTTTGCCGTTTTCGTCAGTATTTTTCAAGGTATGCGTTCAAAATTTTATCAAGGTCATTCGATGTTTCACCCACGCTCGCCTTCAATTTTGCAAGCGTTTCGGCGGTGTTTGACTGCTCGTCAACACTCACTCCGTCTTGTGAAAAGACGTCCTTTACGATGCCTGACAAATATGGTGCGTTTTCACCGCCAATCACACAAAACACCACTTTATCGCCGCCGTTTGCACGATAAACGTCTTTTATTGCGTTTTCAACCAAAAATCCGTTCTTTTGCAGATTTTGGCAAACGGCAACTCCGTTTTTCTCTTCAAGCACCAATGCCGCAACGGTTTTCCCGTTTTCGACGACTATGCCGTATGTGAAATTTTCATCGCCCGATTCCACTTCCACGTTGACGTAGGCAAGTTCCACTTTGTCTTTTGAATCGCTCGGTATGAGTGCAATCGTGCCGATTGCAAGCACCACTGTGACAAGCAACAGCATCGCGCACCAAAGCAAGCGCACGGCGGTTTGTTTGTCAAACGCCTTGAGGGGAGTTTGCCCGTCCAGAAGCCTGTTTATAGGTGCTTTTTTTGCGCGTTGGAGGACGTCCGGTATCTCTTGCGAATTTTGCTCTTTTTTGAGTTTCCCTTCGATATCTTTAATTTTCATACTCGTCCTCCTTTTGCAATTCTTTTTTAAGTTTTGAAAGTGCGTTGTTGTACGCCCACACCACCGTCCCGAGCGGTTTGCCCATCATCTCGGCAATCTCGCGGTGTTTGAATCCCGATATTGCGTGGAGGGTGACAATTTGTCTTTCCTCCTCGCCGAGCACCTTGTTCATGGCGTTTGTGACGGGCGACATATCCTCATCCATCGAATATGTGCCGAATTTCGCCTCGTCCTCAAACACATCCGTCGCACTCTCGCGCTTTGCTCGGTTGATTTCGTTGAGAGTTGCGTTTTTTGCTATAGTGTAGAGCCACGCATACGCGTTTGAGCCCGACCGATAGGACGCAATCGTCGTTCTGAGCCGTATGTATGCCGTCTGCATCATATCCTCTGCGGTCTGATAATTTCGGCAAATCGACATTATGAACGCAAAAAGACCGCGTTTGGTGTCGTTGTAAATTTCCTCAAACGCGTTTTCGTCGCCTTGTTGCAGGCGAAGCATCAATCTGTCGAGCTCCTGCTTTGTCATGTTTTTATTTTATCACACCACACAAAATATCTCAACATAATATTCTTTGCGCCACTCTGTTTTTCAGCTCAGACCGCAATCCTCGCACCCACAACGTCCGCGACGACACAATCAACTTGTATTTTTATTCGGTATTAACTCGAATTTATGTTCCGTTTGCAAGCATTTCGTTTGCCGTATCTCAAAAATTCGTATTTTCGGCGCATATTTTGCTCGTGTTTGGCGAGTATTATGCTTTCGCTCTGCAATTTTTTTGGTGGATTTTTGGACGAATTTTGACACTTTTTTTGATTTTTCGCAGTGTTTTTCGTTTTATTGCGGCATTTGTTGATTTTTTGCCGCATATTTAGGTTTATTTAACGAAAAATTTATTGTGTTTTAACAATTTAAGTATATTATCTATAGTGTAAATGTTTGCAAAAGCGTTGATATAATGCAAAACCCATCAACATGTTGAGTGATTTTGCAAAATCAACGGGTGAAAAGGAAAGGGTATGCGCAAAAATTTGTGGCTGACAATATGTTTAATCTTATGTCTACTCGTCACCGTCTGCTCGGCGGGAGCGCTTGTCGCATGCAATTCCGTTTACACAAACAAACCGAATCGCACCCAATCGCAAAAAGCAACGTCCTACGTGTGTGTCGACGTCAATCCGTCGGTGGAACTCGTGCTCGATCAAAACGACGTGGTTATGAGCGCAAACGGCGCAAACAAGGACGGCAAAGTTTTGATCTTCGAGGAGGACGGCATCGTCGGCGTGTCGCTTGATGTGGCAATCGGCAACGTGGCAACGCTCGCACTCAAATACGGATACGTACAAGACGGAGCAAACGTGTCGGTGGACGTTGCGTCGTCAAAAAAGAACGATGGCATTTTTGAAAAAGTGCGCGACAAATTCGTATCTGCGTTGCAAGCGCAAGACTCCGATATCACCGTGTCGTTTTTGCGATCTTGCGACTTTGTGCTTGAAGAGGAACTTCAAAATCTCAAAGCGCAACACCCCGACAATCAACAAATTCAAAATCTCGACATTGCAAATTATCGTCTGCTAAAAAAGGCGGAGCAAAGCGGCATATCGATGGACGAGGCGCTCGGCCTTTCGTTTGACAATTTGATTTCAACCGCCAACGACGTACAGTCGGACATATCGCAAAAATTTGACGACACCTATCAAACGGCGGTTTTTCGCGCGCAATACCTCTACGACAGCGCAAAGCAAACGCTTGAAAACGGTGCGTCCGCACAATATTACGCTCAAAAATTTCTCAATGCGTTTTCAACCGATCTTCTCGGCTCGCTTACGATTGCAAAACAGGCAGTTTATTCAACGAAATATGCCGCCGCAAGCGCCAACAAACTCGCTCTGGGGTTTTATCTTGAGTGCCTTGCGCAGCAAACGGACAACCCGACGTACAAATTTTCCATGAGCGAATTAGACAACCTTTCGGGCATTTTGGCAGGCAACGTAGAGTCGTTCAAAACAAAATACGCAGACGGCGACACTATTGTCGTGAGCAAGGACGAATTTGACAGTTTTGTCAACACGCTTTATCGCAACGCCTCTGACAAATCCGCTTTCAAAGAGGAATATAAAAAAGCAACAGCCTATCTTGACGACACAGTTGCGTATGACAAACAATATCTCGACATTGCGCAATCAACGGCGCAAACCGTCACGAACACGATAAAATCCTATATGTCGGCGGCACAGTCCATGCTTGACAATTTTAATCTAAATCTTGACGATTTGATTGCGGACTGCACTCCAAAAGACGTTGACTACACGTCGGTGCAATCCGTTCAAAACGCAATCTCCATCCTGTCCGACAAGATGGCCGAGGCAAAATCCGCAATCAACGCAACCGCCGAGGACGAGGCGCAAATCAAAGCCCTGCTCGAGCAATCCGACGCCATTGCCGCCCTCGACCAAGCACGCACCGACCTCAGCGACGCCCTCGACCAAGCCAAAGCCGCCGCCCGCGACATTTTCGTTGCCGAAAAAACCGCCCGCATTGCGTAAATGCGGAACAATCACATCTAAACATAAACGACGGCTGCTTGCCGTCGTTTATTCTTAATTTTCACACTGTTGGTCGATAATTTCTTTTATACGCGTTGGTATATTTTCCAACCCTATGGACGAATTAAGCAAAAAAATCAGCAAAAGATTGAAAGGGGAAATCGAACTATCGGGAAAAGCGAGATTGCAAAAGCAATAGGCGTATCGAAACCGACAGTTTCACAATATCTTTCTGGGCGGATTATGCCGTCGCTGGTCACTTTTGCAAAACTTTACGAGTTTTTGGATTGTTCTGCGGATGAAATTTTAAACCCCTAAATGTCGGCGTATACGAAAGAGAGAGGCTCGTTGCCCCTCTCTTTCTTCTTTTCCCCTATACCGCGTTGTTTCGATACAGCGTTATTTCAAGGCTCTGAAATACACGATTTTCGTGTCCTCGGCAAACGGTTCTTGAAGATTTGGATTCTGTGCGAGGATGTCGCCCGGCATTGCGGACAGAGCCGAGCATACGTCAAGCATCGTGTCGGACGGAGACGCAACGTACACGGACAATGCAGACGTGTTTTGCGCACGCTCTTCGCCAACCTCAACCGCTGAGATGTAAGTTGTTTCAAGCGGTGAAAAACCGCATGCGGCAATTACAATGTCAAATGATATATCAAACTCGCGCTCTCTGCGCACAACCGCGTCTATGCGCTGAATTTTGCAATCCACGCACACCTCTTTTGAGAGAGGAATCTCGCTTGCCGTCGAAATCGCAAACGGAATTTCGGCGCGCACGGAGTTGAATCCGTTTTCATCGTGATAGATTATATCCGTCGTGGCAACACCCTCCACAATCAATAAATCCTCGCTCACGGCGGCGCGCGTCGTGTAACATCTTGCATACGGCAGTGCGCACACGTCGATTGCCGCAGGCTTGTTGTCCGACAGCGTTGCGCTGCCGCTCACGCCTTTGACAAAATATCCGCAACCGTCAAAGCATGTATATCTTGCGCTTTTGCGTTCGATTTCCGTTTGGTTTGTGAGCATGAACAAATCGGACACGATTTCGGTTTTCTGGCATCTGAATGCAAGAATTTTGATTTGAATCTCACCCTCAACTCTTATCGTATTGTCGTCGGTCACGCCCTGAAGCACGATTTTTGACGATTTCGTCTGCGCATACAGTTTAACAGCGTCGCCTTCTTGCACGCCGTCAAGGTTGAATTCTTCTTTAAGCGGAATGTCAAAAGAATGTTGTCTGATTTCGCCGCCTTCAACATACGTTACTACCGCATAGACTGCAAGTTTTGCCTCTACACCACCGTCCGTCGCAAGCGATTTGAGCGGCACGACCGTCGCTGACAGTCCGAGCACGGATTCTATCTCGCCGCCGACGTTTTTTTCGTCGTCAAACGGCACGACGACTGATTTTTGCGCTATAAATGCGGGCATATAAATCTCTTTTTTTGTTACATAGCAATCGTCCGCATCGACCAAAGCCTCGATTTCATCGCGTTTGATTGCCGAAACCGTAACTTCGAGCACTGCCGTAAGCATGAGATTGTCGTTTGCCTCGGCGTCCGATTCGGACACGACAATATCCGCCCACACACTGTCTCCGTCAACAAACTCTCCTTCCGCTCTCGCCGAAAAATCTGCATTGTAGTCAACGCCTTTTGGCGCGCCGTCTTTGTCGAGATATGATAGGCGGAAGTTCACTCTTCCGCTCACCTGCGCATATCCGTCCTTTGCGTCAACGTCTGTGGCTCTTGCGTCCACCGCGACGGACAACACCTTTGCGACGTTTGCCATATCGATGTCCGACGGTGAAAATTCCACCACTCTTTCGGATGTCGGCGCAACGTAAAATTTGCTTGCGCTTAATTTTTCAAAATCAAACATATCATTCCTCCGTTTCACCAAAATCATATTCCGTTCGATTGCGTTTTATGACGAATAAAACTCACCGATATTGGCAACAATCCGCTCATGAGAGAAATCGGACAATCTATTGCGGAGGCAAAAGCGCACGTGCAAAAAATCGTGGGCGTGCCCGTTCTTGTCAAAATCAACAATGGGAGAGGCAAATTCTGTGTGCGTCACGGCAATGTCACAGC
>CAVABL010000065.1:0-6493 GCA_963586735.1 Firmicutes bacterium TM09-10 | reverse complement strand
GGGTGGACGCAAGTTCGTCGGAGAAGAGAAGATCTATGTCGGTCGAACTCGCGATGAAACCGATATATTTTTTTTCAAGCCAACGGCTCAAATCTTCGGGATAGTCCGCAAAGCGAGGTTTTTTGTAGGTTTCGCCTTCAAGCGCAAATACGTTTTGATTTTCATAGCACTTTTTTGCTTTTTGAAACGCCCTCGAATTCGACAAAATGAGATTGCGCAAACTTGCCATACTCTTTGCGTCGGCGGTGTAGTAGCCGCAACCGTACTGAAAATTGTAGGGCGAAAGACTGAAAAAGTAACCGGGCAATGCGTGCGTTTGGTCGGTTTGACGCATGAAAGTGAGCCACATATGATCTCGATAAAGACTCGTTTTGTCCTTTGCGAAACGCAAATCTTTGTAAAGCCTCGACACGATGCTCTTTGGTTCGGTTATCATCTGTTCGTCGATTTCGAGCATACGAGGCGTCATTCCGACGACGAGATCGTGAAATGGGAGCGCGACGTGCCGTTTGAAGTCGTCTTTATGCTCCTGATACCACGCTTTTGAGTTGTGCTTGTGATTGAAGTATAGAAAATCAAGCGATTTTTGATCGAATGTCGTCATTTGTATTCAAAAAGCGCAACGAGAGTTTGTTGCACGATTGCGCGCATTGCGTCGTAGTCGATGTAGGTGTGATGGTCATAGACGTATTCGTGTGAGAAAGATTGCACGATGTCCATTGAAAAGTGTATGCGCTCGTTGAGATTCGGCGTTTGAACGCCCAAATCGGAAAGTTTTTTCGAGATAGTGAGGGTGATTTCATCCTCAAGAGCGATAAACTTATTGTTGACTGCCTCGTCGCTGTGCGAAAGCGAGTGCAACGCCTCGTGAATGTTGGCGTATTTTTTGTGAATATCGATTGCCGCGTCAAGCGTGTTTGAAACGATTTTTTTGAAGTCGACAGGGGATGAAAGATTTTCAACCGTGTTCATTATGGGCGCAAACGCCTCTTTGACGTAAATCTCCAAAACGTCCAAAAGGATATCTCTCTTGTCTTTGAAATATCCGTAAACTATGCCGGTTGAAACGCTTGCGCGTTTTGCGATTTCGGCAGTGTTTGTGTTGTAATATCCCACTTGCGAAAAAAGTTCGAATCCAGCGCGGACTATGCGGTTTTTCTTTTCAATGGATCTTTCTTGTTTGGGTTCTCTTACGTCCATATAAGCCCTCGGTGCTGCATCGAGCGAATCGCACAAACCGTGTTTTCGGTCGCTTTTCGGCTCGCTTTTTATTGAATATTTACATTATATAACCACTTTTGAAATAAATCAAGAAGAAAAATGTGAAAAAATTTTCATATTTATATTCAAAATCATTGACATGCTTTTTAGAAAGTTGTAATATGCTATCGTAAATGTGAATAAAAATTCATATTCACATTGTCAAAAGAAAAATCGGCAAAGGAGAGAGATTATGCCGCTTGTATTTGCCCCCGTAGGGAAAGAGTTGAGAATCGTCAAAATTATGACTGACGACAAGACAAAAAAACACCTTGAAAGTTTGGGTATCACAATCGATTCGACGATAAGCATCGTGTCCCAAAGCGGAGGAAGCGTCATCTGCCTCATCAAAGACGGACGCTTGGCTTTGGACAAAGAAATGTCAACAAAAATATTGGTAGCATAAATTTAGGAGGACAAAATGGAAAAACTGCTCAGTGATTTCATTATAGGAGAACAAGGCGTGATCAAGTCCGTCGCAGGTGACGGAAGAATCAGACGCCGTTTGTTCGATATGGGCGTAACCCCCGGCGCAGAAGTTTATCTCAGAAAGAAAGCGCCCCTCGGCGATCCCATCGAAGTGACGATCAGAGGCTATGAACTGACGCTTCGCAAAACGGAGGCATCCGTGGTGACGATGGAGGTGAAAGACTGATGAAAAGATTTGCACTTGCCGGCAACCCCAACTGCGGCAAAACGACTCTGTTCAACTCGTTGACGGGCTCAACAGCACACGTCGGCAACTGGCCGGGCGTCACCGTGGACAAGAAAGAGGGCACTTACAAGAAGTGCGCCGAACCGATTTCAATCGTTGACCTTCCAGGCATCTACTCGCTCTCGCCGTACACACCCGAAGAAGTGATTTCAAGAAACTATATTCTTGACGAGAAACCCGATTGTGTCATCAACATCGTGGACGCAACCAACCTTGAGCGCAACCTCTATCTCACGACGCAAATCATGGAAATCGATGTTCCCATGATCATTGCGCTCAACATGATGGACGCAGTTGAAAAGAACGGCGACAAGATCGACGCAAAGAGTCTCGAAGAAAAAATCGGTCTTCCCGTGGTTGAAATTTCCGCTTTGCGTGAAAAAGGTCTTGACGAACTCATGCAAAGAGCGTACGAGGTTTGCCAACAGGGCAGAAAGGGCTCGACAATCCTTGAAGGCTCGCAACTGACGCACCTCATCAACGATTGCAGAATTGCACTTGAGGGCAGTGGTGTTGAAAACGCTCTCTTCCATGCGGTGAAACTCGTTGAGCTTGACGAAATCGAAGTTGGTCAACATCCTCAAGCCGCTCAAATGGTCGAGGAATTCAAAAAGACATTCAAAGACGACATTTTCGGAACTGACTTTGAAGCAATCGTGGCAGACGCTCGCTACAAGTACATATCCAAAAACTATTCGAGCGTTGTGACAAAGAAAGAAAAAGCGGAAAATGAAAAACTCAGCCGTTCGGACAAAGTGGACAAGGTGCTCACGCACAAGGTTTGGGGTATTCCTATCTTCCTCGTGATTTTGTTTCTCGTGTTTCACCTCACGTTTGCGGAGGACTTCCTGTTCCTCGGTGCAGGCGGCGTATTTGACAAAGACGTGGTTGCATACAGTGATGCAAATCACACGCAAGTCGTTGACTTTGAAAAGACGCCTTATGATGAGAGCAAAACGTATTACACCGAAGACGGCTACAAGGCCGAAGTCACTTTCGAGGACGGAAAACTCACTGCCGTTGAAGCAAAACCTTATGTTTACACTGCGGATCACGAGCTCAAATATGTTGACGAACTCACAGAGTCGGATCTCAATCAAAAATTCTATGCGGACGAAAAGGGCAAGTGGGAAGTCACAATCGAGAAAAATGACGACGGCGAATATGAATCGGCTTTTGTCAGCGGAATCGACGAGTGGTGCTCGGGCATCAGTGCGGCAACCTTCTTCGGATATGAAGAGAGCGTTTACGGTCCCGGTGTCATCCTTGCAAACATCCTCAACACTTTCACTGAATTCCTCAGTACTTGCGTGAATGAAGGTCTCACGGTTGCAGGCGCGCCCGAGTGGTGCATCGGACTCATCGTTGACGGCGTTCTCGGCGGCTTGTTTGCAGTGCTCGGCTTTTTGCCTCAAATCCTCTTGCTGTTCCTGTTCTTCTCGATTTTGGAAGACAGTGGCTATATGGCGCGTGTTGCGTTCATCCTCGACAGAATTTTCAGAAGATTCGGTTTGTCGGGAAGAGCGTTCATGCCGATGATTATGGGCTTCGGATGCTCCGTTCCCGCGTTCATCAACACACGTACTCTTGCAGACGAGAACGAAAGAATCGCAACCATCAGAGTCATCCCGTTCTTCAGTTGCGGCGCTAAACTTCCTATCCTCACGGCAATCGCAGGCGGCATCGCAACGCAATTCGGATTCTCTCATCCCGATGTTATCACCTATATGATGTACGTTCTCGGCGTCGTCGTGGCAATCGCAGCGGTTATCTTGATGCGTGCAACCACGATGAAAGGTGAAGTGCCTCCGTTCATCATGGAGCTTCCTGCATACCACGTTTCGCAACCAAAGAACCTTGTGGCTCACCTTTGGGACAAGACGAAACACTTCGTCAAGAAAGCGTTTACGATCATCCTTGCGTCAACGATCCTCATTTGGTTCGTAAGCCACTTCAGCTGGACTTGGAACTTCCTTGCGGACGAGCAAATGGATCAATCGATCCTTGCGGGCATCGGCGGACTCATTCAACCTCTGTTCACACCTCTTGGATTCGGCTCGCAACTTAAAGCGTTCGGTTGGGTGTTCGCAGTGGCGGCTATCACCGGTCTTATCGCAAAAGAAAACGTTATCGCAACGTTTGGTACGCTTGCAGCTTGCATTGTCGGCGGCATAATCGACACGGAAGCGGACGGCGGTATCGGCGCTGCAAGCGCAATGATCGCAGCAACGGGCATCAACGTTCCCGGACTCATCGCTTTCATCGCTTTTAACATGCTCACGATTCCGTGCTTCGCGGCAGTCGCAACCGCAAAGGCAGAGCTTCCCACGAAGAAGTCATACAGATCAACACTGCTCTTCTGGGTTGGTACGAGTTACATCGTGTCAATGATGATCTACCTCATTGGTTCGTGGTGGTGGACTGTGTTCATCTTCGCGGCAATCTGTGCGGCAATCATCACTCTCATCGTGCTTGACAACAAGGGCAAGATCAACGTGAAGAAGTTCTTCCAAGACGTCGGTGGCAAACTTAAAATCAAAAAGAACGCATAAGTTGCGCAAAATGCGCAATACGGACTTTGCGTGAAAAAGAGTAATTTATGACAAACGCAGTATTTCAATCAATATTGTCGGCAATGCACCCGATCGGAATCGTCACCATCGTCGTGGCGGTTGCGATTGTGGTCGGCGTCATCGTCGCGTCAATCGTCAGAAAGGCAAAGGGTAAGCCCTCGCTTGGAAGCGATTGCGCAGGATGTTCGCACGCAGGGCAGTGCAACGGTCATTGTCAATCCGACAAGGACGTTGATTGGAGCGAACTCGTCAAAAAGCGCAAAGCAGAACTCGAAGCCGAACGCGAAAAAGAATCGCAAAAATCGCAGGATTCAGAGCATTCCGACAATTGAAAATTGCTAAGCCTTGCATTGAAAAATGATAACCTCAATGCATATTCAAAAGATCTGTTGGAAAACACGACAATCTATATTCTCTCTCAAAAGCAAAAGAAGCGCAGCTTGCGTTTCTTTTGCTTATTTTTTAGCTGATTTAGATTTAAAACGGTATTTTTTTATTCAAAACAATAATTTTAGCGATGCGGGTTCAAGTCTCGTTTGGTTTGTTTGCAAGATTTGAACCCGAAAAAATAGTAAAAAAAAATAACCCAGTCGATCCCTTACGGGTTCAACTGGGTCCAGCTTGGTGCGGACAACAGGACTTGAACCTGCATGAACAAATGCTCACAAGAACCTGAATCTTGCGCGTCTGCCAATTCCGCCATGTCCGCAAAGGGGGAGCTGCAATTTTTTCTCGGCGCAGCAACCGAGGGCGGATGTAAGATCACCTTTACGCAATGTTGCTGAGATGACGAATGCGCACATAAAGCCGCCGCTACATTACTTTGACATTCTATCCTAAAATCGTTTGATTGTCAATTCATTCTCAAAACCTTGTGAGAGCAATTTGAATTTTGAAAAGATGCGAACGTGTGTCGAATGAAAACGAAGTTTATAGTTTGTTTTTCTAATGTTTGAACAGTCCGACTCGAACGGCGTAATTTCAATCGGTTTGAGCTATGCAATATGTTGATATTGCAAGTCGTTTTCTGAAATTGTGCAGTGAATTTGACTTTGCGTTGACAAGAAGACGAAAAGCGGTTGAATTTATCCAAAAGATAAGTTAAAATAAACGTATGGAAAACTTGAAATATTATCTGGAAATTGATTGCAACGGTTTGCTTGCGTATGACGCCGCCACGGACTTTTTTGCGATTTACGACGAGAGTGTAAATCAGTGGAGGTTGTGCGGATTTTCGTTTGCGCAATTCAAACACGATCGCAACTACAAATCAACAACTTGCGCCGAGGCAAAAAGACTTTCAAACGGCAATTTGCCCGAGGCGTTGTATGCCGAACATATTGACATTGTCAATGCAAACAGAAATGCGACATAAGATGTCAGTTTACACAAAAAAGCACCGCAGTTGCGGTGCTTTTTTGAAATGATCGATTCAAACGTTGATTGCTTTAATTCAAGTTATCAGTATTTGAATTGCTCTGTGAAGTAGTCAACGAGGCTTTCGATGGGGATGCGCACTTGCGCCATAGTGTCGCGCTCGCGCACTGTCACGCAGCCGTCTTCGAGGGTGTCAAAATCAACAGTGACGCAGTAGGGCGTGCCGATTTCGTCTTGACGGCGATATCTCTTGCCGATTGACGCCGACGTGTCGAAGTCGCATGCAAAGTGCTTTGAAAGCTCCGTGTAAAGTTCTTCCGCCTTCTCGTTGAGTTGTTTTTGCAATGGGAGAACCGCAACCTTGACGGGAGCGAGAGCGTGATGCAAGTGAAGCACGACTCTCGTATCGCTTTCGCCAACTTGCTCCTCGTCGTATGCGTCGCAAAGGAATGCAAGAAACACACGGTCCGCGCCCAAAGACGGCTCGACGACATATGGAACATATTTTTCGTTAGTGACGGGATCGATGTATGAAAGATCCTTGCCCGACGTTTTCATGTGTTGATTG
>CAVABL010000064.1:0-6574 GCA_963586735.1 Firmicutes bacterium TM09-10 | reverse complement strand
ACAAAAAAATATGAAGGGGTTGCAAATTGCAATCTCTTCGTACTTTTACATTCTAATTTTTTTAGATGAAATAACATATTTTGAAATATATAACGATATAAAACGGATTGTCTTTGAACAAACCACAATAAAAGTTGTTTTTTATATACGAAAAAACCGTTGCGCTTGGCAACGGTTTTTGTCTTTATCAAACAAGGATTATTCAGCAGGTTCTTCAACTTTCTTCTTGCGAGAAGTCTTCTTTGCGGATTCTGCTTCTTCGGCTTCGTCTGCAAGGTTGAGGTTGAGGTTCTTGAACAAATCGCCGAGAGTTGCGGATGAGCTTCCGGAAACCCATTCTTTAGGTTCATTTGAAGACTCTTTCTTTGTGCCGCGACGTTCACGCTTGCTTTCACCGTCAGCAACCTTTTGCTCGAACTTCTTGACTCTTGAAGATCTCTTTGCAGCCTTTTCTTCATCGGTTGCTTCTTCTTGTCCTTCCGTCGTTGCGGTTTCTTCGGGAGCAGGAAGCAATTCCTTGATGGAAAGCGTGATGCGGTTGTCGTCGAATCCGATGATCTTTGCATCGACTTCTTGACCGACTGTCAACGCTTCGTTTGCGTCCTTGATCCAGTTGTGCGAGATTTGAGAAACATGGACGAGGCCGTCAACGCCGTCGTCGATTGAAACGAATGCGCCATACGGGAAGATTCTTTCAACTTTGCCTTTGATGACCGTGCCGACGGGGAACTTCTCTGCCGCAACTTCGTAAGGCTTCTTTTGGAGTTGTTTGTAACCGAGTGAAATCTTGCCCGTTTCTCTGTCCATCTTGAGCACGACGAAGTCATAGCTTTCTCCGATTGTAAGCACTGTGGACGGATCGGTGATTTTGTTCCAAGAAAGCTCGGAGATGTGTGCGAGGCAATCAAAACCGCGAACGTTTACGAATGCGCCGAACTGAGTGAATCTCTTGACTTTGCCGGTGACAATATCATGAACGTGAATATTGTTCCAGAAAAGATCTTCTTTCTCTTTCTTCTCTCTTTCGAGGATAATGCGTTGAGACGCGAAGAGATATCTCGATTTCTTTTGGGGTTTGTCTTCTGTCTGTGCGTTTTCTGCACCTTCGGCTTCGGTGTTTTCCTTTTCCTTCGGAGGCATAAGCGTCAAGCGGAGCGTCTTGCCCTTGTAATCTTCGAGATTGCTCACATAGCCCATTCTGATTTGGCTTGCGGGAACGAAGATGGTGTATTGTCCGAGTCTTCCTCTCAAACCGCCCTTGACGACTTCCGTCATTGTCAAAGAGAATTCGCCTTGAGAAAGTGCCTTTTCTGCCTCTTCCTCTTCGAGACGTACAGCGTCAACGTCCTTTTTGGACAAAGACACATACTCTTTGTTGACAGCAAGAATAGTTGCCTGAATTTCGTCGCCCTCTTTGAAGTCGGCAGGATTGTAGTTGCCGTCCAAAGAAGCTTCGCTCTTATCAATGAAACCGTCTTTCTTTCCACCGATTGCGACATAGATGCCGCTCTCACCGGCGCTGATGACTTTGCCTTTGATGCGTTTGCCGACTTTGTAGTTCGTGTAGCCGACTGATGTTGCAGATTTCAAAAGGTCAGCCATAGTGGTGGGTTCTTTTTCATCGGCGACTGTTTGCTCTTGAAGTGTTGCCTCGTTTTTCACTTCAGTTTCAACTGTTTCCACAGCGTTCTTTTGAGTTTCACTCATAAGTCTTGTTACCTCCTGTATCAACCACGGCGGAGTTGAAGCTCCTGCGACGATCGATACACTTTGAATATCCTTGATAAATTTTGATTGATTCAGAGCGTCGCTTGCGTTTTCAACGAAAAACGTGTTCGGGTTGACCTCTTTTGCAACTTCCCACAAACGCCTTGTGTTTGCGCTTGTGCGACTGCCGAGCACCAAAACCGCGTCGGTTTTTGCGGCGAGTGCGCACGCTTCGTCCTGTTTCACTTTTGTAGTATAGCAAATAGTATTAAAAATGCCAACTAATTTATCGTGATTTTTTTCAAAAAACTTTGCATATTCTTCAATTTTTTCAAATTTTTCGGGAAGAATCGTCGTTTGGAAGAGGACGGACGTCGTATTTTCACCGATTGGCAACTCTTCGCAGTCCGAAACTATTTTGCAGTTGTCGCCGGCATACGACGCAACGCCCACAACTTCGTCGTGATTTTTGTCCCCGACGATGACTATATCGTCCCCCGCCTGCGCTCTTTCGGCGGCAATTTTCTGATTGCGTTTGACGACGGGACAAGTCGCGTCAAAAAGCACGACGCCTCTATCTTTTAGTTCGCGCTCGATTTCTTTCGTCACACCGTGAGCGCGTATGAGCGCAATGTCACCTTCTTTAAGTTTGTCGATATCCTCGATTTTGAGGCAGATTGCGCCCTTGTCTTCAAGAAATTCCGTGACGTGTTCGTTGTGCACGAGCTCGCCCAAAGTGTATATTTTCCCGTATTTTTCGGCAAGCGAAACGGCTTTGTCCACGGCGTTTTTGACGCCGTTGCAGAACCCCGCATGCTCTCCAACCACGACTTTCAAATTTCACCTCTGAAAACGGCGCGAAAAACCGCGCCGCAACCCTTATTTTTTGTTCTTTTTGCTTTTGCTTTTCTTCGAATTTTCGACGTACTCGTTGCAAAGACGTCTCGTTTCGTCCATTTTTTCCTTTATAACCTCGGTGGCGGCGTGATTTTCATCGATACTGCGCGCTCCGTAAAACTCCTCGAGCGTGAACGGCTCGCCTATGTACAACCAGTTTTTCCTGAACGCTTTCGGGCTTTGATAGTAAATCATCGGCACGATAGGCACTTTTGCCTTTATTGCAAATCTTGCGCTGCCCGTTTTGAACTCCGCCATCTGTTGCGTACCCTCTCTGTTCCTCGTGCCCTCCGGGAAAATGAGAAGTTGTTTTCCGTCTTTGAGCACTCTCAAAACCTGCTTGACAGACTCTATATCCGCCTCGCCTCTTCGCACGGGAATCGCGCCCATTTTGTGCAAAAACCATCCGGCAACGGAATTCGTGAACAACTCGTACTTTGCAAGTGCGTGCGCCTCTTTTTTGAAGAGGACGAAATACGGAATCATCGAATCCATCTTTGAATAGTGGTTGCAAGTGAACAACGCTCCCTTGACTTTTTTCGCGTTTTGCGCACCGACGACTTTTGTCGGCCACACGAGCAACTGAATCGGGCGCAAAAACACTCTCAAAAATCTATAAAAAGCAAAGCTCTTTTCGGGCTTGTAATAGGTCTTTATTCTCGCAAGAGTTTTTTTGTCCATCTCGCTCGACGGAATCATTGTCGATTTGCGATTTTCGGCATTCTGTTTGGATGAATCGTCTTTTTTTGTCTTGATGTGCACAACTTCTTTGACGTATGAAACGACGTCGTCGATACTCATTTGCGTGGTGTCCACAAAGTCGGCGTCGTCGGCTTGTTTCAAAGGGGCGACTTCGCGATGCGAATCGTTGTAATCGCGCTGCATTATGTCTTTCAAAAGAGTGTCGAAATCGACGTTTTCGCCTTTTTGTTTCAAATCGGCCATACGTCTTCTCGCGCGCTCTTCGGGAGAAGCTGTCAAATAAAACTTGCAGTTTGCGTTTGGCAAAACGAACGTGCCGATATCTCTTCCGTCAAGAACGACGTCGTTTTTGCTTGCAAAATCACGCTGCAAATCCACCATTTTGTATCTGACGCACGGCAATGCGGATATATCGCTCGCCGCTTTTGACATATAGTGCTCGCGAAGATACGGCGTTGCGTCGATTCCGTTGACGACGATGTGTTGCGCGCCGCTCTCGTCGTATTTTATGTCCATGCTCAAATCTTCGAGCATTTCGGACACTTTTTCCTCGTCCTTGACGTCGATGCCTTTTTGAATGGCAAGATAGGCGGTTGCCCTGTACATTGCCCCGGTGTCGAGATAGATGATGCCAAGGTCTTTTGCCACCGCTTTTGCGATTGTGCTTTTGCCTGCTCCGGCAGGTCCGTCGATTGCGATATTTATCATATTTCCTCCGATTCGTCAGAGTTTCATTCGTATTTTGAGCGGATAGATTCCGCAAATTTTCTGTTTTTTATTGTTTCAGTCGTTTTGCGTGGCGCACTTTTTCAAAATGTCTTTTGACGCGCACACCGCAGTTGCGAACGCAAGTTGCAGATTGAATCCGCCGGTCAGTGCGTCAACGTCAATTGTTTCGCCGACAAAATACAATCCGTCAACGTCTCTGCTCTCGCACGTCGGTTTAAGGCACTTCAAATCAACACCGCCCGACGTGACTATTGCCTCGCCGAATGGCGCAAGAGACGTGACGTCAAAGCGCAAATTCTTCGTCGTGTTCACAAGCCTCGTACGCTCTTCCTTGGTGATTTCGTTGACTTTTTTACCCTCGTAAATGTTTGCGCATTTAAGGACGTATGCGTTCAATCTTTCGGGAAACAACGCCCTCGTGACATTCTTTATATCCTGATTTTTTCTCTCGTCAAAATCACGCAAAATGCGTCTGTCCAGTGTGCTTTCGTCAAGCGCGGGCTTCAAGTCGAGAGACAGCGCAACGTGTTGTTTTCTGTTGATATACGACGATATTGTGAGTGCAATCGGGCCTGATAATCCTCTGTTTGTGAAGAGCATTTCTCCAAACTCGCTTGCTATCTCTTTGCCGTTTTCGTCAAAAGCGCAAAGGTTGACGTTTTTGAGGGATATTCCCTGCAACGCCGACACGTTTTGCGCAACGAGTATGGGCGCGAGTGCCTGTCTCGGCTCGACGATTTTCATGCCGAACGATTTTGCGAATTTGTATCCGTCGCCCGTCGAACCCGTTGACTGATAGCTCATTCCGCCCGTTGCGACGACGACCTTGTCGCAGTCGATACTCTCCCACGCAGTCACGACCTTGAATCCTTTTTCGGTTTTCCTTATCTCCAAGACCTCCGTTCCAAGACGACAATCCACGCCGAGATTTTCAATCTCGATTTGCAGAGTTTTTATCACGTCGCTTGATTTTTGAGAGAACGGAAACACCCTGTTCCCCCTCTCGACTACGAGTTTTAACCCGAGATTTTCAAAAAAGTCCATCGTGTCCTGTGGAGTAAAACCGTAAATCGACGATCGCAAAAACTTTTCGCCGCGCACAACGTTTGCAAACAAATCGTCGATTTTGCAATCGTTTGTAAGATTGCAACGTCCTTTGCCGGTTATGTACAGTTTTTTGCCGAATTTCTCGTTTTTTTCGACAAGCACGACGTCAACTCCGCCTCTTACAAGGAAAATCGAAGCCATCATACCGCTTGCGCCTGCCCCGATCACGCAAACTCTCATAAGTCGAACATCGCTCCTTTGAGTTTTTCGATCGTATCGGGATCGTTTGCAAGCATCTGCACCGGCGTGACGGTTATATATCCTCTGTCGAGTTGATAGCAATCGCCGCCGACGATTTCATCCTCATGCACGATTCTGTGTCCGTCAACGAAGAAGTACGTCAAGCCGTCCTCGCCGATTTCGGTGACGTAGTTTTCGGTGTATTGCTGATATGCGACGGGCGCGATTTTCACGCCCTTAATATCTTCCTTTTTAACACAAGGAATGTTGAGATTTATGGTTATATTTTCGGTTGCGAAAGACAGGAGTCTTTCGAGATTGTTTGCCGCAAACTCCGCCGCAAATTCATAATCTGGCACGCCGTGAGTGCGCAATGACACCGCAAGCGACGGTATACGCTGAAAAGTCCCCTCTTGTGCCGCGCCAAACGTTCCCGAAAAAATGATGTCGCTGCCTGCATTGAGGCACGTATTTATCCCCGACACAACGGCGTCGATTTTCTCGTTTTTGAAAAGATATTTCACACCGAAAAGCACGCAATCGCCGGGCGAGCCGCTCACCGCGTATGTCGGTATTCCGTCAATCGAACCTTTTTCTTCGTATGTAATTCCGCTGAAAAAACTCACCGAGTGACTCGAACCCGACCTTTCGGACATAGGTGCAACTATGCGCACGTCGTGTTTTTTGGCAAGCGCGCTTGCGAGTGCCTTGATTCCCGGCGCAAAATATCCGTCGTCGTTTGAAATGAGAATTTTCATGCTTCACCTAAATATTCGTTGTGCGCAAATACAAAGTATTTGCGATTATTTTTGAGTTGACACATGGTCGCAAAGTTGTTTCAAATAAGCGATTTCCGCCTCGTTCAGCGGACGGTATGCTCCTCGTGCAAGTCCGCCGAGACGAAGTTCACCGATTGCCACCCTCTTCAAAAACACGACTTTCTTTTCAACCGTCTCGAACATGCGACGAATTTCCCTGTTTTTGCCCTCAAAAATGATGACTTCAAGGCGCGTAAACACACCGTTCATATCATCGCCGCACTCGATCGCCTCTCTTGCAAGCGAATCTTTGGGATCGATAACGGCTTTTTTCGTGTCTTTGACCTTTTCGATACCCGTGACTTTGACCTTGCTTCTGCCGTATTTCACGCCGTCAACGGTGACTCCCTTTCGGAGCGCGGCAAGATCGCCCTCGTCGATTGTCCCCTCGATTTTTACGACGTAGGTTTTCGGAATTTCGCTCGAGGGATGAG
>CAVABL010000063.1:0-6714 GCA_963586735.1 Firmicutes bacterium TM09-10 | reverse complement strand
GGACATTATCATTAGCGGTTTAGGCGCAGTCGGCACAACCATTATGCAGGAACTTGCAGACGAAGGACACAACGTCGTCGTGGTTGACGTCAACGGCGAAAAAATCGAAAATGCCATAAACCAATTTGACGTAAAGGGCGTGATAGGCAACAGCGCGAGCGCGGAAGTACTCAAAGAAGCCAACGTTGCTTACGCCGATCTTTTCATTGCGGCGACAAACCATGACGAACTCAACATACTTTGTTGCATAATCGCAAAAAAACTCGGTGCAAAAAAGACTATCGCGCGCGTTTCGAAGCCCGAATATCTCGACCTTTTCGGAAACGAAAACGATTTGGGCATAAGTCTTTTGGTCAATCCACAGTACGAAGCGGCGCTTGAAATAAGTCGAATGCTTCGTTTTCCTTCCGCAATCAAAGTCAACGAATTTTCGAACGGAAAAGTGGAACTTGTTGAATTCAGAGTGAGCGAAGACAGCGATCTTGTAGGGCTTGAACTCAAAAATTTGGGCTCAAAATTCAAAGGAAAAGTCCTCATATGTGCGGCAAAGCGCGACGGCAAGGCAATCATCCCCGGCGGCGACTTCGTCATCGAGGCGGATGACAGGCTATTCCTCACCGCGACGACGAAGGACATTTCTCTCTTCTTCAAGCAACTGGGTTGGAACAAACAATCAAAAGATGTCCTTATCGTTGGCGGCTCGACGACTGCGTACTATCTTTGCAAGGAACTCGAAAAACTCGGCATACACTCAAAACTCATCGAAAAAGACGAGAAAAAGGCTCGCATGTTCTCGCAAGATTTCAAAAAAGTGGGCGTCATTCTCGGTGACGGAACAGACCAAAATTTGTTGTTTGAGGAAAATATATCCACAACCGACGCATTTGTCGCGCTTGGCAACATCGACGAGCAGAATATCATCATGAGCATGTTTGCCGCATCTCAAAACGTGCCTAAAGTCATCACCAAAATCGACCAACTTGCCTACTACGACATGCTTCAGAAGAGCGGAATTTACAGTGCTGTTTCCACAAAGAACTCAACAGCAGACCACATAATACGTTTCGTGCGACTTTTGAGCAACAAATCGGGCAGCACAGTCAAGCGCATGTTCCACATTATCGACGATTCAACTGAGATTCTTGAATTTGAGGCAAAGTCAAGTTTCAAAAAATTTGACATCCCCATTCAAAAACTCAATCTCAAAAAGCATTTGCTCGTTGCGGGCATAATCCGAAAGGGCGTGCTTATCACGCCATCCGGGCAAGATGTCATCAAGGAGGGCGACAACGTCATCATCGTCACGCTTGAACAAGGTCTTGACGATTTGAAAGATATCATCGACAACTAAGGCTTATGAATTTACGTTTGCTTGCATTCGCGCTCGGCGAAATAGCAATAATAATCGGCGCACTGATGTCAATTCCTCTCTTCATGGCAATCGGCTATGACGAGGACACGACTATACTCGGTTTCGGCATCGCAATAGGCGTATGTTTAATTATGGGCATCATTGGCATAACCGTGCGACCTCCAAAGGACAAACGCGACATGCGCTCCACAAGCGGTTTTGCCATGTGCGCTCTATTTTGGATTTTCGTTGCGCTCGTCAGTGCGATACCATTTCGCGTGTCAGGCTACATTCCCAACTATATAGACGCTATTTTTGAAACGATATCGGGCTACACAACCACGGGTTCGAGTATCATCACCAACATCGAGTCAATCCCTAAATCTCTTCTCTTTTGGCGTGCGCTTACGCAGTTTATCGGCGGCATGGGAGTGCTCGTATTCGTAATCGTGTTCATTCCAAAAAACGACAAGATGTCCACTGCGCTTGCAAAGGCTGAGATTCCCGGACCGCAATTTGGCAAAATCGTGAGCAAATTGCGCTATACATCCCTCATTTTGTATGCAATTTACATCGTGATGACATTCATTTTGATTGGCATACTGTGCGCACTTAAAATGCCGGTTTTCGACAGTTTCTGCCATGCGTTTTCAACCGCATCGACGGGCGGATTCGGCATAAAGGCAACGAGCGTTGCTTATTACAATTCCGTTGGAATCGAAGTTACGCTCACGGTGTTCATGTTGCTGTTCTCGGTCAACTTCACCGTCTACTATCTCATTTTGATAGGTCAGTTTGTCAAAGCAATAAAGAACGAGGAACTCGTCTGTTTCTTTGCGATTTACTTGGCGGCGGTTGCAATCATCGTCACGAATCTCATGGCTTCAAAAACTTACACGAACTTTGCCACCGCCCTCAAAGACGCCGCATTCAATGTGGCCTCGCTCATGAGCACGGCGGGATTCGGCACTGCGGACTACACAAAGTGGCCCGTTCTTTCAAGGCTCACTCTTTTTGCGGTCATGTGCATAGGCGGTTGCGCAGGCTCGACGGCAGGCGGACTCAAAGTATCGCGCGTCATCATGCTCTCCAAGTCGTCAATAATCAACGTCAAAAAGACGCTCTCGCCACGTTCGGTCTACACCGTCAAAATGGACGGTTCACCCATCGACGAGGCAACGAGACGCAACGTCAAGAGTTTCTTCATCATCTACATGTTCATCATGTTCGTGTCGATTATGCTCATTTCAATCGAGAACAACGATTTCGGAGCGTACGACGCGTTTGAAACCAACGTATCGGCAGTCATCACCTGCTTCAACAATGTAGGTCCGGGCAGTGGCGCAGTCGGTCCGGCGGGCAACTTTGCATGTTATTCGATTTTTGCAAAACTCGTATTGAGTTTTGACATGCTCCTCGGACGACTTGAAATTCTTCCCGTTCTACTCTTATTCAACCCAAAATCTTGGAAACGCGCTTAATAAAAAAATAGGCGATTTGCAATTATACAACAACAAAAGTAATGAGGTGAAATTATGACTGATTTTGAAGTCAACAACGCCGAAGTCCAAACCGACGAAACCATGTCGAAGTGCGACGGCAAAAAGTTTGTGCATATCGACAAGTCAAAACGCATTTTTGACATCGTGTATCTTGCACTATGCTCGGCGTTTATGCTTGTGATGTGGTGCACGGGCTACAACTTCTTGCCGCTCGTTGCAAACATCCTTGCGATAGTGGCAGGCGTATTCATTTTTGCGCGCATACTTGCAAAGAGCAATGTCGGGCTATATATGTGGATATCCTACATGGTGTGCATATGCGGTTTGTTCGTGTTCTTTCTCATATGGGGGGCGGAAAGTTTCGGCAAAAACCTTTGGTACAACTTCGTTCTGATACTCTTCCCCGTACTTCTTGCCACGCTCGTGTATGTATCCAACAAATTCATCACAAAAAAAGTCGCCCTAAAAATCACGTGTGCGGTCTGCTCGTTTTTGATGATAGGCACTGCAATCGTTTATGTGTTCTTCATGAACTTACGTTGCCGTCCAACCGTCGAGAGTTTGCAGGCAGGTCACGACGACTATCTTGCAAGCGTCAAAAACAAGTATACGACGCAGGACAAACCCAACGTACTCGTCGTTCTTATGGACGACATGGCGTACAGCGACATCTCGGCATACAGTTATCTCTCCACCAAAATAAACGGCACAAGCGGCACGGTGACGGACTCCGTCGGCGCAACCATAAACACCCCGAACATCGACTCGATTGCCGATGGGGGCATCATGATGGACAATTTCTATTCCGCATCCCCCGTCTGCTCCCCGTCGAGATTTTCCATCCTCACGGGCAGATATTCATCGCGCGGTTATCTTGACAATGTCGTGTTCCCAAGCGACATTCAATCAAATCCGTGGTCGCCCACGCACTTCCTCAACCCCTATCAATTTCTCAACAACGTTGACGGAATTTTGGGCGACGAAATCACATTTGCTGAAGTTTTGCAGGCAGCAGGCTACAACACGGGTTGCATAGGCAAATGGAATCTCGGCGATTACGGCGAGTATCTCCCCACAAGTCAGGGTTTCGATTATTTTTACGGCAGTTATTACGTCAACGACATGACGCCGTACAACTGGGTTGAAGACTACGTTGACGAGCAAGGAAACTTCCACTCGCAAGAAGTGCGCACCCACAAGGAGAATCTTGACCAATCCGAAAGCACAAGATTGCTCACCGCAAAAATGCTCGAATTCATCTCGTCGTCGGTTGAAAACGACGAGAAGTTCCTTGCCTACTACACGACTCCGTGGCCGCACTTCCCAATCTATTCGGACAACTCTGGCGAGGGCAAGGGCAACACGAGCGACGACACCTACGTGCAGTGCATCGAGGAGTTTGACAAATACCTCGGCGACATCCTCAACTATCTCAAATCAACGCCCGATTCAAGCGGAAACGGCACGCTTTACGACAACACGCTCATTGTGTTCACATCCGACAACGGTCCCGGCAGAGAGGGCGTCACGGGCGACTTGCGCGGCAGGAAAAACACCACCTTCGAGGGCGGCATGAAAGTGCCAATCCTCGTGAGTTATCCTAACGGCGGCGTCGGCAGCGGTGACCAAATCGCAAGCGAAACCTACACCTATTATCAATGGGAAAACAACTCCGAGCGCACGTCGCAAGCGAACGTTGCAAGCAAGGTTAAATCACGCGTCGCAACCACCGCCAAAACGAAACATATCGACGCGAGCAGCATGAACTTTGACTTGTTCAACACGATTTTGAAGTATTGCGGCATCACAAACGCCGACGGAAGCGTATATCTGCCATCGGACAGAATCGTCGACGGTACAGACCTCTCTGCGCTTTGGAACTGCACCGTCCCTACATCAACGCGCGTGCACGACAAACTCTTCTACCTCAAAAAAGGCAAATGTCAGTCAGTGCAAATGGCGGTTGAACTTGACGGCACGACTTACGATTTCAAATACTACGACAAAGTTCGCACCGAAAACTCCGCATTCATCGATCAGATCTACAAAAACTACCTCTTCAACCTCGACACCGATCCGGCAGAAGGCTACAGTCTGTCAAAGACCTACCCCGATATTGCAAACAAACTCCTTGCCGAACTCAAAGCATTCCGCAACGAGATGACGACGAATCGCAGAGGAATCAAGTAATTCCACGGTCATACAACTTAATCACAATTAAAAATGCCAAACGATAAGATAGATTAGCAAAAAAATAATTGACTCAATCGCTTTTGAAACACATAAAAAGGGCTTGAAAATTCCAAGCCCTTGATTTTTTTAATCGATATACGAAACTGCACACTTAAAGCAATCGTCAAAGTCGTTTTAGAACGATTCAAAAACGTTTTTGAGCCGATTTTCACAGCCAAAAATTGCGCTGCCTTTGCATCATCTCGTCGATGTGTTTGATGTATTCGATCGGTTCTTTATAATTTGCGCATCTCGTAATAAGGTTCTTTTTTTTGTCCCATTTTTTCGAGATACCGTTTGCGCCGTTTGCAATGATAGAGGTGTCCTCCTCCATGATGTCGACATTGTAAACGCACGCCTTGTTCGGTTTTGCGTAGCCGACATTTTCGAGATTGCCACTGGTGTATTTCTGGCGATACATATAATACGGCTCATACCCTGCCGAGATGAGTTTTTTGTACGCGTAGTCCACCATCTGCGAGGCGGTTTCAAAATCGGTGTTGTCATATCCACTCTGTTTGAGTACCGACCCTTTTTTCATGTAGAGCGTATGCACGGTGACATTTGCGGGGTTGAGCGCGACTGCAATATCCACGCTGCGCTTGAAATCGTCAATCGATTCGTCAGGCAGGCAGGCGATTAAATCCATGTTGACGTCAAACTTGTCGTTGACAAGCATATATGCGCCGTACGTATCCGCGCTTTTGTGCTTACGTCCGATAATTTCAAGTGTTTTATCGTTGAAAGTTTGCGGATTTACGGACACTCTCGTCACGCCGTGCTTTTGCATGACGTCCACAATATCTCGATTTATCGTGTCGGGACGCCCCGCCTCAACTGTAAATTCTCTTGCGCCAAAGTGGCAGTGTTGCAAAACCTTGTCCAGCAATTCCGCACCTATCGACGTCGGAGTTCCGCCCCCCACGTAGACCGCTCTTATTTTCAGGCGTTTTTTTTGGATAATTTCCCTCGTCTGTTCGAGTTCTTTGACAAGACACTCAACGTACGGCTCGACAAGTTTTCGTTGTTTTTCGATTGGCAAACTCACAAACGAGCAATACGCACACCTCGTCGGACAAAACGGAATGAACACAAACACATCGAACTGTCTTGTCGACTTGTTTCTTATCGGCGTCTGCGTCCGCACGATTTTTTCGATGAGCTCGACCTTGGAGTCGCTCACGCTGTAATCTTTCAAAAACACGTCGTGCGCGGGTTTTTCGTTTTTATTTTCGTTGCTTTCGTTTTGGATTTCGGCGTAAAGTTTCGTAGGACGGATTCCTGTCAAGCACCCATATGGCAAATTGACTCTCAAAAGAAAACTCAATGTGCGGTATATTGCGATTTTGAGGTATCTTTTTTCCACTCTTTTGCGTTCGAGTTCGCAGTCCGAATCGATTTTGAAAGCGTAATTTTTGACGAATCCGCAAAACTTGTCCGACTTTATCTTCACTTTGAACACGCCGCCCTCGTTTAAATAATCCACACAAAGAGAAATATCCTCGTCCGAACGCGATTCAAAAGGACGGACAAGTTCGAGCAAGTCGTTGAAATATTCTTCGTTTGAAATTGAAAAATCAATCATCTATTTGGGCAAAATTGCAATTCAGTCTGCGTTTATCGTTGGTT
>CAVABL010000062.1:0-6782 GCA_963586735.1 Firmicutes bacterium TM09-10 | reverse complement strand
GCCTTGTTCGGCAGCAAGAAGGATTGCATTCAATGTATCAAGCATGTCTATACCTCCTGTAAAGTTACTTTGAAATTTTAGCACACGCAAACGCAATTTGCAAGCGCTTTTGCACATATTTTAGACGTTAATTTGTCTTATCAGCGCATTTTTTACGCACGCATAGGGCGATTGCGGAATATAATGTGCAAAATCGAGCGAGGTGACAGATGGATTTTTCACAATATGCGAGCAAACTGCCCTATCCGAGCGTGGAAACGGGCACAAACGTTGCCGAATCAAAACTGCTCATGCCCTTATACGCAGGCTCTGCAAGCGAACTTACGGCAATCATGACCTACTGCTTTCAGTCGTACGCAACCACAAAATATCCGCAAATTCGCAACGCGCTCGAAGGCGTCGCAAAGTGCGAAATGCTGCATCACAAACTGCTTGGCGAAACCATATACAAACTCGGCGGCTATCCCGTTATGGGCGCGCGCACTTACTGGAACGGCAGTTTTGCAAACTACACTCTCGACCCCAAAAAGTATTTGCGTGAAAACGTCATTGCCGAGCAAACCGCAATCTCGAATTACGAGCGCACCATTCTCGCCCTAACGACCGACAGCGTAAAAATGCTTTTGGAGCGCATCATCTTGGACGAAGAAACGCACGTGCAAATTTTTCGCGACCTGTTGAAAACCCACTTCGACACGGATTGTCAAATGCACGGCAATTGAAATCAAACCGCAACAAACAGCGGTTTATCCCATGGAAAACGGACGCTCAAACGTCCGTTTCGTTTATTACGTTCAAAATTTTGTCAAGTCCGCTCCAAAAAATCTCGTAGGTTTTTTCATACGCCTCGACGCCTTGTCCGTACGGGTCGGGAATATCCTCTCCGAGCAAATCCGTCAACGCAAACAAATTCAGTTTTGCGCCGTAGTTGTCTTTTAGCACTTCCGCGTGATATGGCGTCATTGCAAACACGTAGTCCGCTTTTTTGTATAGTTGTTTCGTGCAAAACCGCGCTTTTTTGTCAAAATACGGCACGCCGTGTTTATCGAGCGTGGCAAGGCAAAGCGGATTGATTTTGTCGTTTGAAAGGACAAGTCCCGCGCTGTCGACTTCGACGTCTTCGATTCCCCTTGCCCTCAAAAACGCTTTGAACGTATATTCGAGCATAGGCGAGCGGCACGTATTTGCCGAACACACGAAAAGCACTTTCATACGCTCTTGCCCCCTGCCGCCTTTTCCACTCTGTTCATGACGGACGCCTCGAGTCCCACGCCGTCAAGTCGCTCTATGATTATATAGTCAAACTCTTTTTCTGCGGTATGCAAGGCGGAATATACGTTGCGCGTATAGTCCTCGACTGTGATTCCCAACGAGATTTGCGCGCGCTCGCCCACCTTATCCCTATATATATCGCGCGCGACGATGACGGGGCGCATACCCTCGTTCGTCTTTTTGTCGTATTCTCTGACCGCGTGGTCGATGTTTTCCGCCATAACGGTTTCGACGACGGGCGCATAATGGGTATATTTCATCCCGGGTGCTTTTGCGATTTTGATGACTTTTCCGTTTTGACTCACCTGTCCCACGATATCGAGGAGCATATCGGCGGTGACTGCGCCGGGGCGCAAAATCGTAGGCGTATCGCAAGTGAGATCGAGCACAGTCGATTCGATGCCCACGCGGCACGCTCCGTCGTCGAGGATGAGGTCGACTTGCCCGTTCAAATCATCGAAGACGTGTTCTGCGGTTGTCGGCGAAATATGTTTCGAGCGATTCGCCGACGGAGCGGCAAGCGGTTTGCTTGCGGCGATGAGTGCCCTTGCCCACTTATTTTCGGGCATACGTATTCCCACGGTATCTCCGCCCGCCGTGACGACGCACGGAATTTTGTCGCTCTTTTTGAGTATAATCGTCAACGGTCCGGGCATAAAACGATTTGCAAGTTCAAAGAACTTGTCGGGGATATCCGTTGCGATGTCCTTGACCTGTTCGAGCGATGAAATATGCACGATGAGCGGATTATCCCCCGGTCTGCCCTTCGCCTTGAAAATTTTTGCGACCGCTTCCTCGTCGAAGGCGTTTGCGCCGAGTCCGTACACCGTTTCCGTCGGAAACACGACGAGGCCGCCGTCGTTGACAATTTTTGCTCCTTCCTCGATTCCGTCGCACGCTTTAACTATTTTCGTTGTCATTTGCAAGCCTTCTTCACACGAGTCTGTACACCGTATAACTGACGTTGTTGCCCACCGTCACTTTGTCAAACACAAACACGTTGCTCGGCGACGATGACGGAGCGTAAAGCACGCTGCCGGCGCTCATAGTCGCATTCATAACGATGTTTTTGTTGATGTTCGGGTTGAAGTTTTTGATGCCGTATTTATAGATGATTTTGTTGTTAGAATCCTTCTCGCCGCTGTCGACTTTGAACATATAGCATCCGATTTTATAGATGAAGTTTCCGCTTGAATCCGTTGCGATATCCGCCGATGCAAGCGGAGTCGAGCCGTCACTCATTTCGGTGATTTGTTTTCCGTCGTTGCCGACGATATACCAGGTTTTGACGCCCTCGTCGTTCTTTGCCTGCCCGACGGTATACGCCCCTCTGAAAGCGGAGAGCGAGTAGTACTTAAACGGAACGATTACCTCGCCGTTGAGGTTGAGTGCGCCGTAGAGTTGCGCGGGATTCGACGACGTATCGTCGGGGTCGTTGATTGCGGCGACAAACACGCCGTTAGACAATTCCTGTTGTCTTATATCGTTTCTCGCATTGTGACCGATGCGGTTGCCGTCCTTGTCGTAGACGTTGAATTCGCTCGGCAAAACGGGATTATAGTAGTAGCCGTCGACGCACTGCATCACGAGGTCGAAATATCCGACTTTTTCTTTTTTCTGGTCCTTTATCGTGATTCCGTAGTTGCCCGTGAGCGACATGACGACGTTGAGGTTTTCGTCGAGTATAAACTGGTCGTACGTTCCGATTTTATTTATAATCGTCAAGCCGTAACTTGCATAGGTGAAGCCGTCTTTGAGATAACTTGACGTTGCCACGCCCGCCTTGTCGCCGTCGTAGTAGTTGTTTTCCATATACAGAAACACCTTATCGGCGTTTTTCGTATATTCGGTGGATTTATCGTTGTCGGGCGTATAAATTCTGCGCGTAAAGACGTAATAGTCAAAGCCGTCGTAATACGTATAATCATCGCTGCTTGACACCGTCCAGTCCTGATGTATGAAAAATTTTCCGCCGCCCATATAAGTGATTTCACCGTAATAGTCGTCCTTGTCGTTGTCGGCAACCGTTCCGTTCAAACTTGCCTGCGTCGTAAGGCCGTCTGCCGCGCCGCTCGTAGGCACTGCAAATATAAAGTCGCCCGTCGTATTGCCGGTGATCGTGACGTATTTCCCGTCAAACCCCTTGACGTTCGTGAGCGTTCCCTTAGCGTTTTCGAGGCGCGCGACGAGCGTACCTCTTTGAGAGAGTTCGCCGCTCGTCGTGGGACGGTATATCGACGTATAACCGCTCACGCCGCTCTTATCGTACGTCGGATTGACCGCAACGAGCCCGCCGTCGAGGATTGAAAGGATAGTGTCGATTCCCGCCGCCGTGTTAGACGAATAGTTGATTTTGGTGCGCGAAATCACGGTATTGCCCGATGCGTCGAAAACGCCCGCGTCACCGTTGATAAACTTGCAAGCGATGAGCCCGTCTTTTACGCGTATTGCGCCGATGCCGAGGGACGCGGGGAAAAGCATCCCCTTCATACCGCCCTCGAAATACTCTCTTTGGTCGCCGCATTTGACGATGGAAAGCACGCTGTCGCACGCCACCACGAACGCGTCAAGACTCTCTATGTACCCGACGTCGCTATTGACGTTTGCCGCTTGCGACGACTTCGACGCACTCGTCGTATACACGCTCCAACCCGTATCGAGCGTAAATTCTCTTTTTGCGCCGCTGAACTCTTGTTTGCTTTCGGTGGATTTGAATATATCCTCAACCGTTTTCGCTTTTGCCTCGTCCTTATTGCACGCCGCAAATAGCGCAACGCACGCAAAGAGCATACAAACCGTGAGCGCAAGCGCAATGATTTTTGCAAAAAATCCTTTGTTTTTCATAGTTGCTCCGTGAAGTAGTGAGTGCTTACCCGCACCCCCGTCGTCATATATACAAAATCCGCAAGCAAAAGATTTGCTTTCACTTTGAGCGGATGCGATATATCCGTTTGTTTTGCCAAATATCCCCTCGAAACGTTGTCAACGAGGATTCCGTCAAGTCCCCTGCAATGTTCGCACACGATGCCGTCCGCGTCCTTGAAGTATGCGTTTCCCTCGATATTGCACTTGCACGCGTTGCAATGCTCAAAATCGAGTCTATTGCCCGAAATATCCAAAAAATCGAGGAGAAAATCCCTTGCGACGTCGTCGGCGCAATCGTCCTTATACGCCAGCCTGTCCAGCGTTTCGAGCGAAAGAACGAACAGTTCGGGATTTGCCTCTTTCGAGCCTCTTTGCAGCGTTTCGAGCACCATTGACGCCACGTAGTATTTTTCGATGTCGCACGTGACGTTTGAAAACGATTCGATTTGACTGCACTCGGTGATGACGTATCTGTCGTTTTTTCCGCTCAACACGTAGTCGCCGAAATTCATAGGTTCGGCGGCGTAGCGCAGTTTCGCTTTCGGTTTTAAGCATCCTTTTGCGGTTGCGGTTAAGACGCCTGTATCAACGCCGACAAGAGTGACAATCATATCACTCTCTTTGTACGCCACAGCCCTCGTAACGACGGCTTTAACTTTCAGGTCGGCTGTTTGCATTTTCCTTTCTCGCGCGGTGCGAGTTATCCTCGAATTCCTTCATCGCAATGTACATTGAATACACTTCGACGTCCCCGGTTCTTGCAAACGTTTGCCACAATTCATCCTTATTCACGAAGTCAGTATGTGCAAAATCGTCCGCATTATCCGAGATTTTCTCATTTCGTATTTTTTATGAAATCAATCTTTTTTGAGTTCTTTTAGGTCGTAGCCGAGTTCCTTCATGATTCTGTCGTCGTCGCGCCACTCGTTCTTCACTCTGACGTAAAGAGTAAGGAACACCTTTTCTCCAATCATCTCTTCGAGGTCGTGACGAGCCTTCGTCGCAATCTGTTTGAGCATCTCTCCGCCCTTGCCGATGACAATAGCCTTGTGCGATTGTTTCTCGCAAATTATATCCGCGTCGATATCCACGATAGGTTGGCCTTCGCGCTCCTCGAACTTGTTGATGTAAACGCCTATGCCGTACGGCACTTCCTTGTCGAGCAAATACAGTGCCTTTTCTCTTATTATCTCGGTTGCCATAAAGCGCATACTGCTTTGCGTATACATATCCTCGGGGTACATAGGCGCGCCTTCGGGAAGAAGAGCCACGAGTTCCGCCCTCAAAGGATCGAGATTTTCCTCTTTTTTCGCAGAGATAGGCACGATTGCTTTTAGCCCCTCGATTTTGTTGAGTTTTTCAAGAGAGGCAAACACAGTCTCTCTCGTCACGCAATCCTCTTTGTTGAGAGCCACCACGACGGGCGTTTTCTTTGCGTTCTTTTCCAAAAACTCGTAGTCCTCTTTCTGCATACCCTTTGCCGCGTCGATGACGTACACAACCCCGTCCACGTCTTTGAGAGAGTTTTCAACCGCCTGCATCATATATTGTCCGAGATGATTGCGCACCTTGTGTATGCCCGGCGTATCGATGAGCACCATCTGATATCCGTCGCCGTTGACGATTCCGAGGAGTTTATTCCTCGTCGTTTGAGGTCTCCAAGACACGATAGAAACCTTCTCCCCGACCAATGCGTTGGTGAGAGTCGACTTGCCCGCGTTTGCAAGTCCTGCTATGCAAATAAATCCGCTTTTGAAATCTTCGTACATATTTTACCTGATTTTCGTTTTGTATATTTTCTCTTATGCCGTTATGCCGTTTGCGCCTTCGACAACTTTCAATTCTTCCTTATGTCATTGCGAGCGTCGGCGTGGCAATCCTCGCTACGCTTTATTCCCACGCTATCGCTCTGAATAACAACATAGGCGGGACACCCGCACTCGATTCCGATTCATCCACAACCCACGCAAAGCGTGGATTTCATCACGCAGTGATTTCATCCGAGCATAGCGAGGATATCATCGCCGCAGGCGATATCATTGATTGCGACATCGTCGCAATCTCGTGCGATATCATTGCGACCTCGTCGCAATCCCTTCTCTTTTCAGCCCCGCTTTTTCCATAATTGCTTTTTGGTGAGCAATCATCACTTTTTCGTCCTCGGGATCTATGTGATCGAAGCCGAGAATATGCAAAAATCCGTGGCAAGCCAAAAATCCGAGTTCTCTCGCATACGAGTGTCCGTATTCCTCCGCCTGTCGAATGGCGCGTTGACGGCATATCATGATTGAGCCGAGCAACACTCTTTTCCCATCGTAATCGCAAGGTTGAAAACTATCCTCACTCACGGGCAAGTCGAGTTTGTCAAAGCAAGGAAAACTCAACACGTCGGTCACTCTGTCAATGCCTCTTGCCTCTTTGTTGAGTGCTTTGACAGTATCTTCATCGACAACGGTCATATCGATGACAAAAAAGTTTTCCTGCCCCAGATGCTCGAAACACGCCTTTTCGACCTTTTTTATGAGCATTTTCTCACTCAATTTTGCATTAGAAATTCTTATCATTCATTCATCCTTTTGCTCATCCCGAGCATCCGCACACTCTCAATTCGTACAAGGACAAAACCTCAATCCACAGTTCCGCGT
>CAVABL010000061.1:3600-6815 GCA_963586735.1 Firmicutes bacterium TM09-10 | reverse complement strand
CCGTCTTGAAGTCTATGCACTCTGCCGCTTGCGTTCTTTTCAAAAAATTCGTCAAGATTTTCATACACGACAAAATCGGTCAGATGCCAATAGTCAAGTCCCGCTCTCTTCAACGCCTTGTCGCTTATATCGAATCCAAGCGGTTTTATCAAATGCACCTTGCATCCAGTCGCCGCCGCGGTACGCACTATATTTCCCGTGTTTTGCGGTATTTCAGGTTCCACCAAAACTATATTGAACGCCATATTTCACTTCCGAATTTATTATGCAAATTATATCATTTCTGCCGCAATTTTTCAAGCGTATGCGCTTTAAGCGCAAAAAAATAACCGCCGAAGCGATTATTTTTTTGACAATTCGATTGCATCGAATTCCATCGTTTTACGCAAACAAATAAAGCGGAACGAACAGAATCGTTGCAATGATGATTGCGACCGTGAGAATATACGCCACTTTTCCGCCGATGCCGGGGAGTTTTGCGTTGTTCCATCCATACCACGCGCCTGCAAGCGCAATCACGAGAGTCGTGGCAAGCCCGCACCAAATTCCTTCCCACGCATAAGTGCCTTCTGCAACGAGAATAATCGTGACGATTCCCAAAAGCGCGGCAAGAATCAGTGCATAACACACGATTTGGTTGACTATATTTTTTGAAGATTTCTTTGCCATATTTTCACCTCCGATTTTAACGACGTTATATCGTTTCGATATCGACAATATTATATCACTCAAAAAAAATCGGTCAACGTTTCATCGAAAATTTATTATATTTCCGTTTAAAAACTCACTATGCAGTGAATTTTTATTACAGAACGCAAGCAACGTCTTGACGAAAAAAACTCTTTGCACTACAATATTGTTATGGACAATGTCAATGCAAAACTGAAAAAAACTCTTGAAAAAAAGCTCGCTTTATGCCTGCTTCTGACCTTTTTATTGCCGCTTGGCATAATCATGACGGTGTCGGGAGCGTTGAACATGGCAACGAGCAAGTTGCACACGGCGATTATGGCAATCGGCGTGATTTTCATCGTGCTGGGATTTTACGGTTCGCCTGTTGCATGGACGAAATTTTCGGCGCAAAAAAAATACATACGCGTCATCGTCGCAATCGAAAACGAGGGTTTCAGAGACACGACGGAAATTGCAAAGCATCTCTCGATGCCGCAAAAAGACGTTGTTGAAGCCATACGATTTTCAATCGAAAAGCAGTATTTGACCGACTATACGCTTGACGGAACGACGATTTTGCCTCTCAACAACAATTGCGAACCGAGCGTGCGCAGCGTGCAATGTCCCCACTGCGGCGGCATCACGGAATCTTGTGAAAAGCAAGTCAAATGTCAGTATTGCGGCAGAACGATTGACGTTGAAAACTTGCAAAACACCGAAAAATAACCACAAACGCACGCAAAAACAGTGCAAATAACCTCAAAAACATGCAAAAACCTTCGTTAAAACCATGCACACGCTTAAAAACACAAAGAAACACACGCAAACAAACCGTTAAAAAAAGCACTGTGACAGTGCTTTTTTTGAATTAAAAATCAAATTTTATTCGTAGCATTCGTCTAATCTCTTTTACTCGAGTTCAAATGCGCCCGTGTACAATTGATAATACGTACCGCGTTTTGCGATGAGCTCGGCATGGTTGCCTTCCTCGATGATTCTGCCGTGGTCGAGAACAAGAATTTTGTCGGCGTTCTGCACGGTGGAAAGACGGTGCGCGATGACAAAAACCGTTCTGCCCTTCATAATTTCGTCCGTGCCTTTCTGCACGAGTTTTTCCGTTCTCGTGTCGATCGACGACGTTGCTTCGTCCAGAATCAGCAACGGCGTGTCTGCAATTGCGGCGCGTGCAATCGAAAGGAGTTGGCGTTGCCCTTGCGAGAGGTTTGCGCCGTCGCTTGTCAGCATCGTGTTGAATCCGTCGGGCAACTTCACGATGAAGTCGTATGCGTTTGCGGTTTTTGCGGCGGCAACGATTTCTTCTTCCGTAGCGTCGAGTTTGCCGTAACGGATGTTGTCCGCAACCGTACCCGTGAACAAATTGGTTTCCTGCAACACGACGGTGAGGGAATGACGAAGGTCGCTCTTTTTGATTTTGTTGACGTTGATTCCGTCGTAGCGGATTTTGCCGTCCGCTATGTCGTAAAAGCGATTGATAAGGTTGGTTATCGTCGTTTTTCCCGCGCCGGTTGCGCCAACGAACGCCATTTTTTGTCCTGCCGCGGCGTTGATTGAGATGTCGTGAAGGACGATGTGATTATCCTCATAGCCGAAATCGACGTGGTCGAGTACTATATTCCCTTTCAATTCCGTTAGCGTCGTCGTTCCGTCGTGATGCGGATGTTTCCACGCCCAAAGATTAGTCTTTTCCTCGCACTCGCACAGGTTGCCGTTTTCGTCGCGCCTTGCGTTGACGAGCGTGACATAGCCCTCGTCCTCTTCGGGTTTTTCGTCAATCAAAGCAAAAACTCTGTCCGCGCCCGCAAAAGCCATGGCGCACATAGATGTTTGTTGCGACACCTGCGCAATGGATTGTCCGAACTGTCTTGACATTTGCAAAAACGAAACGATGACCGCCGCGCTCATTGCCGACGCGCCCGTGAGCGACACGTTTTTGAATCCTGCGACGAGGCAGAATATGCCGCCGATGAAAGCAAGAATGACGTACATATAGTTTCCTATGCCCGACAAACAAGGCATAATTATATTGCCGTACTCGTTTGCTTTTGACGAATCGTTTTTCACGACTTCGTTGATTTTTCTGAAGTCTTCAACCGAACGCTGCTCGTGAGTAAAGACTTTGACGACCTTTTCGCCGCCGATGATTTCCTCGATAAAACCCTCAATTTTTGCGGTTGAACGTTGTTGTGCCACAAAGTTTTTTGCCGACTTGCCGCCGACTTTCTTTATGACGAGAATCATAACCAAAGCGCAAGCATAAACGACGATAGTAAGCCACACCGAAAAATATAGCATTGCAATCGTCAGGATGACGAGCGTGAACACCGTGTTCATAATCTGAATCATACTTTGCGAAATAAATTGCCTTATTGCGTCGATGTCGTTGGTATAATATGACATAATGTCGCCGTGCTTGTGCGTGTCAAAGTATTTCACAGGAAGTTGCTCCATCTTTGCAAACATATCTTTACGAAGTCGATTGAGCGTCGTTTGCCCCATTTTTGCAACGACGAACGAATAACACG
>CAVABL010000061.1:0-3590 GCA_963586735.1 Firmicutes bacterium TM09-10 | reverse complement strand
ACGTAAACGACAGTCATTGCCGCAACGAGAGCAACAAAAGTGCTTGTCACGCTTGCAAAGACGTTTGCTATTGCGGGTTCAATCACGTCGTTTATCAAAAAGAACAGGAATATACCCGAAGCCGACGACGCAACCGCCGAAACCAAAAGGCAAATCGTGACGACAATCATCGCCCCTTTGTTGTGCGAGAAAATATATTTTATCAACCGTTTCATACTCGACGGTTTTTTGTCGATTGCATGCGCTTTAGTCATTTTCTTCACCTCCCGTTTTGTTTTGCGTTTCATATATATCTTTGTATATCGCATTTGATTGCAACAATTCCTCGTGCGTACCCACTGCGTCTATTCTTCCGTTGTCCAAAACGACGATTTTGTCCGCATCCCGAATGGACGAAACGCGTTGCGCAATTATGATTTTCGTCGTGTCGGGCATTGTTTCTTTCAAACCTTTGCGGATGAGCGCGTCGGTTTTCGTATCGACGGCGCTCGTTGAGTCGTCGAGTATCAAAATCTTCGGTTTACGCAAAAGGGCGCGCGCAATGCAAAGACGTTGTTTTTGTCCTCCCGAAAGGTTTGTTCCGCCCTCTTCGAGATAGGTTTTGTAGCCGTCGGGGAAAGAGCGGATATATTCGTCCGCTTGCGCAATTTCGCATGCCGAGCGCATTTCTTCTTCGGTTGCGTTTTCGTCGCCCCACCTTAGATTTTCCTCTATCGTTCCCGAAAACAGCACGTTTTTCTGCAACACGACGGCGACGTTTTGTCTGAGCGTGTCGAGGTCGTATTCTTTCACATTTACGCCGCCGACTTTAACTTCGCCTTCGGTGACGTCGTAAAGTCGAGATATGAGATTTACAAGCGAGGTTTTGCTCGAACCCGTGCCGCCCAAAATTCCGACGGTTTGTCCCGATTTGATGTGCAAATCGATGTCGTTGAGCACGGCGTTTTCCGCCTTGTCCGAATATTTGAAAGTTACGTCGTCAAAGTCGACCGAACCGTCCGCAACCGTGGTCAAAGGGTTTTCGGGGTTTGTGAGAGTGCTTTTTTCATCCATAACTTCCGCGATACGCTTTGCGGACGCAACCGACATCGTGAGCATAATCAGTATCATCGCAAACATCATCAAAGACGAAAGTATGTTTATTCCGTACGTTATGAGCGACGAAAGGTCGCCCGTTGAGAGCGTTCCCCACCCGAGTTTGCCGGTGATGACGTATGCGCCGAGCACCGAAATGACGACGTAGCAGGCATACATAAAGAAGTTCATTGACGGCGTGAGCCATGCAACGATTTTTTCGGCGTGAACAAAATCGTTTGTCACGTCGTCGGCGGCTTTTTTGAATTTTTTGTTTTCGTAGTCCTCTCTGACGTAAGTTTTCACGACGCGGATGCCCTTCACATTTTCATGCACCGAGTTGTTGAGAGCGTCGTAGCGTTTGAAAACGCGCGAGAACGTGGGCGTTGCTTTTGACACGATGAGGATGACGATACCGCCCAAAATCGGCACGCACACGAGAAAAACCCATGCAAGCGACGCACTGATTACGAACGCCATAACCGTTGAAAATATCATCATAAGCGGCACGCGCACCGAAATGCGAATCGTCATTCCGAAAGCGTTTTGCACGTTCGTCACGTCCGTCGTCATACGCGTGACCAACGAAGACGGCGAAAATTTGTCAATGTTTGCAAAAGAGTATTCCTGCACCCTTACGAACATATCGTCACGCAAGTTTGCGGCAAATCCCGCGCCCGCTCTTGCCGCGCACTTGCCCGAAATTATGCCAAACGCAATCGCTGCGGTTGCAAGAGCAGCCAAAATGCCGCCGTAAGTCAAAAGACTGCGCCAATCCACCCCGCTGTTGTCAATGAGTTTTGCCATAACGAAAGGCAAAGCGCACTCGCAAACCACTTCGAGCGAAACGAACAAAATACTCAAAACGGTATTTTTCTTGTTTTCGCGAATGGATTTCAAAAGAAGTTTTAACGTTTTCATTTCAACCTCCGAGATTACGGAAACGCAATAGTTTCCGACCGAAACAAGTTTGACATCAAACTATCTGCTTATTTTTTTCGTCGCCCCGAAGAAGCGACGAAAAATCAATTGTTTTGAATGTTCGCCTTTATTGTGTCTATGCAGAAAAGAAAAGTTTGAATCTGCTCTTCACTGAGCCCCTTCACGAGAGATTCGTCGTGAGCGTAAATGAATTTATCGCACTTTTCGACGAGGTTTTTCCCTTTTTGCGTGACTGTGATTTTTTTATATCTTGCGTCCGCAACGCCGCTGCGTTCAATCAAACCCTTTTGTTGCATAGTCGTCAAGACCTTCGAGCAAGTGGATTTCGTCACGGACAACACCTTTTCCAAATCGCATTGAAAAACGTCCTTGTCCTGATTTGCCACGAGGTATTTCAAAATGAACAAATTAGGACCTGACACCAAATCCTCTCCCAAAGAGGCGGTAAAACCGTCGAGTTGCCTCGATATCAAATTCTGCAAACTGCGTATTTCTGCGCCGATAAGCCTTTTCATTTTGCACCTCCGAATCACTTTGCCGTCAAACTGTTTGACATAAAACTATTATACGCGAATTTTTTTGACTGTCAAACGATTTCAAAAAACATTTCGCAAAGTTTTGGAAAAATTTATTCTTCTTCTCCGACCTCGACGTTGCCTTGCGCGCTCGAAACGCGCGAGTAAACATTGTCGTCAACAAAGAATTTGTCAACCGTTTTGTCGTTTACGAGAATCAGAAGCCGCCCTATTGCGACAAACAGCAACATGCCGAGCACAAGCACCAAAAACATCAAAAAATACGCAAGCGGATAGTTGACGACGTCGCTTTTTGAGAAAATCGACCATATAAATTCGGGACGATAAAATGGGTACGGATAAAAATGCATGCGCCCGACGCCACCGCGAATTATGGAAAACAGCGAGTATACAAATGGATATATTGCAAAAAACCACACCGTTTTGTGCTTGATTTTCCTATTCGTGAAAGGAAAAAACCACAATATCAGCATAATCGGCGGAATTATCATATGAAAATAAATCTGAATGAAACTGCTCATTGCGTGGTAGCTATCGTGCCACTTGAACGGCGGCGTGAATCCCATCGGAATGCCGGCAGTGTAAACAAGCCCCGTCACGAGAATATACGTCGTTGCCATTGCGCTCACAAGCGGATTGTAGGCGACTTTTTTTGCGCCCTTCACCCCGAACGAGGCAAGCCCCACGCAAATGAGATAGACGTAAACGAACACGTTCGATTGAATCGTAAAAAAAGACAAAATATTGAATTTTCCGTAATCTACCGGGCTGAATTTCTCGTCATACTCAAAAACATAGCACGACAATCTGTGTATGATTATCAAAAATCCGAACACGCCCAAAATCATCAAAAACGTGCCGAACACCTTGTTTTTTGCAAGTCTACTCTCTTTGTACATCTTTTTCCGCCTCATCGTTCCCCGCGCCGACAAACTTCGGCAACAGAAGATATTGTAATAATTTATATATACAAATTCATTTTATCATTCATACGAAAAACGTCAATATCGTCTTTCCGTTTACCGTTCGCAACGACGC
>CAVABL010000060.1:3295-6835 GCA_963586735.1 Firmicutes bacterium TM09-10 | reverse complement strand
CTGCATAATTTTTCCCATCATCAAAGTTGATTTTTATGGTAATGAAAACGTTTTCATATTCATATCCGCTTATACCCTCTGTGGATGCACTTGCAAATAGTCTTGAATAATATCCATTACTGTAATAATTAGGATCTCCGTAACCTTTACAAGATAATGTTACATATTGTTTGATGTTATCCTTTGTCAAAGCAATGCGATCATCTTCTTTGTCACATGCTATAAGTTGAAAAATCGATAGTATGCAAACAAATACTGTTGCAATAATCCTAACAAGCCATCTTTTTTGTTTCATTTGATTCTCCTCATAAAATGTATAGGCTTTACCTTTATAACAATTATATTAAGTCTTTTTAGACTTGTCAAGTACAAAAATACTTAATTAGGATATTCTTTGTTTATGTTCAAAGACATCATAAAAGAATTGAGAGAATCGCAAGAAATGAGCCAGTACGAACTTGCAAGGGCTTTGCAAGTGAGTCAGTCTGCCGTTGCAAAATGGGAACTCGGAAAAACCGAACCGACCGCCTCTGCACTGATTTCGCTTTCAAAATTTTTCAATGTCAGCACTGATTATTTGCTTGAACTTGAGGATGAATTTGGCAATAAAAAGACAAATTAAAATGGGCGGCGGATTCTAAATCCGCCACTCCTTTTTTATGCTAAATCCACCGATTAAAAACTTTAACGTTGACCATGTCTGACAATCAGTCGATTCGCTTTTAATCTCGTTTTCGCGCATCTACAATTTTGATGATTCAACAAAAAACACACTTTAACACACGCATTTGTCAATCGCAAACGGCGTTTATGTCAATTTCATATGCAATTATGTTCTGTTCCTCGGCGCACACACAAGCGTGGTATTCATCAAAAACGGGGAAATGTTCAAAGTGCGCTTCAGCGGAAATTTCGCATCTGAACCCCGACAATCCCTCACCTGTAAATTTGAGATAACTCTCTCTTTGCGTCCACTTTTCAAAAAAATCTTCGGCACTGTCGGCTTTGATGAAATCAAATTTTTCATAGTCGATATCGCGTATTTTTTCTATGTCCACTCCGATTGGCGAGTGTGATATTCCAAGCATCATCACGCCGTGCGAGTGTGACAAATTGAAATAAGCGTCGTCAGTGTCAAAACACGGTTTTTCGCCTTGATTGCGAATTATCTTCACGTCTTTGGGCAATGTTGCGCCGTATTGCGACATTATATCTCTATAATGTCCATAGCAAAACTTGATGAATTTGTCGCTGTCCGCTTCGCCTCTTGCAAAGAAAAGAACCATAATCAGTCCTCGACTCGTATGATGGCGGCGACCTTTTCAACACCGTCGATATCTTCAAGGTCGGCAACGACTTTTTTGATGTTGCTTTCGCTCGTCTTTCCACCAACGAAAACGAAACATGTTTTGCCGCTTGGCAACTCTTTTTGCAAAATTTTGCAAATTGCAACATCGTTTTTCAAAAACGGAATCGCGATTTTTGCGCAAGGCATTTTTGGGTTTTCAAGATCTATTCTCAAATAATACGTGGATAAGAAATCGGTTGCGAAATCGTCGTCTCTTGCCTCGTTTTCGAGCATAAAGTCATATCTTCTGTGCTCCTCTTTCGAGCCTGCAAACACGATGTCGCTCACGATTGCACTGCCTGTCGGAAACGCTCCCGCCCCCCTGCCGTAGAGCATAACATCATCCGCGCTGTCACCATGAATATAGAGTGCATTGAACGAGCCTTTGACCGCAGCAAGCGGATGCGATTGCGGTATAAACGCCGGATGCACTCTCGCTTCGATTTTGCCGTCCGCAAAATTTGAAATCGCAAGCAACTTGATTGCATAGCCGAGTTCCTTGCCGATTGCAATGTCTGTGACCGAAATGTTTGAGATGCCTTCTCTATAGATTTTTTCAATAGGTACTCTCTTGCGATAAGCCAGTGACGAGAGGATACTGTTTTTGTAAGTTGCGTCAAACCCTTCGACATCCGCGGTCGGATTTGCCTCTGCATATCCAAGCGACTGCGCTTCTTTGAGGCAGTCGGCATATTCAACGCCCTCGTCGCTCATTTTTGAGAGAATATAGTTGGTCGTGCCATTGACGATACCCTTGAGCGATGTTATGCGGTTTGCCTGCATACAGTCAGTGAGCGTGCGTATGACGGGCACGCCTCCGACGCAACTTGCCTCAAAATACAAACCTGCGCCCGTTTTTTGCGCGGCGAGTTCGAGCTCATGCCAACTTTTTGAAAACATCTCTTTGTTTGCGGTGACGACGCTTTTGCCGTGCTCAAGCGCCTTGATCAGAAAACTCTTTGCAGGCTCGACGCCCCCGAAAAATTCCGCCACGATCTGCACCTCGTCGTCGTTGACTATATCGTCGATATTTTGAGTGACGATTTTCGGATCTACGCCAAGTTGATTGCACCTGTCGAGATTTCTTTCTAGAACGCGCTTGACGCTGATATCAAGGCCTTCGTTTTCCAATATCATTTCGCGCTTGTCGCGCAGAATTTCATACGTACCTCCGCCCACGACGCCGAGTCCGAGCAGCGCAACACCGATTTTTTTCATACGTTATCCTTCTTTGCAAAACTTCGTTTTGAGATTTGCGGCAAAAATTTATTTCTTTTTCTTGTTTCTGTCGTAGATATATTTCAAACCTTTGAGCGCAAGCGCGCGGTCGGTGATATCTATGAGCTTTGGCTCGACGTTTTCAACAAGTTCGCTCAAACCGCCGGTTGCGACGACTTTTGCCCCTTTCATCTCGTCAAGTTCCTTGTATTTTGTCACCATATATTTGACAAGTCCGGTATAGCCGTACACGATGCCGCTCTGCATGCAACTTTTTGTGTCCGTCCCCACGATATTTTGCGGTTTTTCAAGTTCGATGCGAGGCAGTTTCGCCGCCGTCGTAACGAGCGATTCCGTTGCGGTTTTGATTCCGGGCGCAATTGCGCCGCCGAGATACACGCCCTCTTTCGTGACGAGATTGAACGTCGTTGCAGAGCCGAAATCCACCACAATCACCGGCCCGCCGTAAAACTTGTATGCCGCCGCCGCACCCACGATTCTGTCCGTGCCGAGTTGCATCGGATGTGCATACGCGATTTTCAACCCTGTATCCGTCCTTGACGACACGATGAGCGGAGATTTGCCGATGTAGTAGTGGCACATATGTTCGATTGTATAGTTGAGCGCAGGCGCAACAGACGACATCACGCACGCGTCTATATCTTCAAAACGCACGCCGCGCTGTTTGAGCAAATCATACAGCACCATGCCGTATTCGTCCGCCGTGCGCGACGTCTTTGTGGAAACCCTCCATGACGCAATAAGCTCGTCGCCGTCAAAAATGCCGTACTTGACATTGGTGTTGCCAATATCCATTGTGAGAATCATATTTTCTCCAATCTACGCACCCGTGTGCGAAAGTTACTTTATTTGGTTATTATACCAAACATTGTCGAGATTTACAACAAAAAAATCTCCACGCCTATTCGTGAGGAATTTTACATGTTAATTTTTTTTGCTGTGACAAAAAAACA